>CAZOLY010000069.1:0-16703 GCA_964580815.1 uncultured Bacteroidales bacterium | reverse complement strand
ATCCTTTGCCATGCTCAGCAATAATTTTCTGAAATTTTCAGCTTGTGATGATTCCGTGCCGGTATCGAGATAATCGATCTTTTCCAGTCCCTGTGTTATTGTTGCAATAACATTCCCAAACCCTGCTTCTATCTGCTTGTAAGATAGTTTACCCTGCTTAAGTGCTCTATTTAAAAATAAACTAATAACCGAAACCACTCCCAGGCCGATTTCCTTAACTATTATAAGGGCAGTTTCGAGAGTCGTTATAACAGTATATTTCCCTGTCAGGTCTTTTTCAGCAGATAGATCCGACAACATGATACCGAAGGCTTTATCAATATCTGCCTTGTTAACAGGGTCCCTGGAAATATTTATCTCCCGGATAAGGAGATCATATTTATGTTGGATGTCTTTCTGAATATTTGCAGGATAATCCTTTAGCATTTGTAATATTAATAAGACCGGCTCATTACCCTAATTATTAAATATTACAAAGATAGTCATATAAATTATTCAATTTTTTCCAGTTTATCCATTCCTTCAATATTCATTGATTTGGCAATTTTTGATATATTTTTCATATCAATATCCCCCTGGATACTGATAATAGCATTCTCATCGGGACTGCCAACAAGGAGGAGCAACTCAGTTACCTTTTTATCCTCCTCTTTTACGAGGAACATAACATTCTCATTTTTTTCCTTTATTACCATTAGCTCCTTATACTCCGATTTAGGGAGGATTTTTAATACCTCATCATAAAGATTTATACTCGTTTTAGTATTAGGATCATCATCCGTAGCAAGAATCTTTATACTGTTCAATCTGCTTATGACTTCTTCCATCTCTTTATTCCCTTCATTATTCTCCATATCCCTGAACAGGTCGAACATGTATTTTGTAATATAAACAGTTGTAAAACCCTCAGTACCTGAATACTTATCAAATAACTTATCAACAGGTGACTGTGAATTTAACCTAACCGTAATTACTGCCAAAGCAATAAAAATTAAGATCTTTTTCATGACGATAATTTTACTTATTATTATTATTAATATTTTCTGATTCCGGCATTTTTGAGAGATGCTGCAATATACCCAATCCCTGGTTTAACCTTGAGATGGGCTCAAGTTTTTGCACACCTTCGTTAATTTTGGATATATTATTTAATTCTTTCGTACCGTAGTTTAGTTTTTCCGAAATATATAAAAGAGTTCTTTTTGTTTCCTGATAGGCCAGGTAGGGATCCTCAATGGTGTCAGAATATTTTGGCCTTGCCGTGAAATATCTTATTGAATTGTAGATCCCGAATAATATAAGTATGGATG
This sequence comes from uncultured Bacteroidales bacterium, assembly GCA_964580815.1. Taxonomy (GTDB): domain Bacteria; phylum Bacteroidota; class Bacteroidia; order Bacteroidales; family UBA10428. The sequence goes on along the minus strand of CAZOLY010000069.1, from coordinate 15,393 downwards.
CTGCAAGCGCTGCTATCCTGAATCTTATGTTCCTCCTGTTGAAAACCGGGTATTTTACTTTCTGGCCATCAATTAATGATTCAAGGTTTTTCTCAAAATCCTTAAAAGGGACATTCGCATTTTTTACCCTGTCATACATCGCAAACTGTTCCTTTTCAATCCTCAGCTCCTGGGGGACATCAGGATTATCAAGAATGTATCTTTTTAAAATCTCTTCCTCCTCCAATGTTGTATCGCCATCGTAATACTTTTGAAGAAGTGCTTTAATTTTTTTAATATCCATGGTTTTCAATATTGATTATTGATTCTTTTATTTTCTTTCGTGCTCTTGACAGATTTACTCTAATAGCATTCACACTGATATTAAGTATGTCAGCTATTTCTTCAAACTCATATCCTTCAATGTCCCTGAGCTGGGTTATCATTCTTTGCTGCTCAGGCAGGCCCTGCATGATATTGTCGAATTCATTCAATCTGTCTGATGTTTCAAGTATGCTATGCGGATTACTGTTGTCTTTCTGATAATCGTAACCTTTGTTATAATCTTCAATCAACACGGGCTTTTTTGCCTTTAATCTGTCATAACACCAGTTTTTCGTAATTTTCATAGCAAAAGCTTCTATATTTCTGACTGATTCCATTTTGGTCCTGTAGTTCCATAGTTTGATAAATACCTCCTGTACAGCATCCTGGGCCTCATCCTTATCATTTAGCATCAAACGGGCAAAATTAAACAGCTTTCTGCTCAGTGGTAAAATTTTGCTTTTAAACTCTTTTGAATCCATCAGTTAATTTGTCCGTTACAAAAAGTATAAGACAGAGTATTAATCTTTCATTCCCTAATACTGTTTTCCTGCCAGTTCCAGCTTATCATGACATTTTATGTCCAATGATCCTGATAATTCAGCTAACTTGCTCAATTCTATCTCACCTTTAATACTTATCAGCACATTTTCATCAATGCCGCTTACTATCAGCAGAAATTCCCTAATAGTACCATTTTCCTCACGAACCAGCATATTTACATTTTCATCTTTATCCCTGACAACCATTAATTCTTTATAAAGTGACCTGTCAAGCTGGTTATAAATTTCATCATAGAAATTCAAATCCTTATAATCTGTTCTGCCCTCCTGCGTAAGGATCTTTATCTCTTCAAGTTTTGAAATCTCCCTTAAATCATTATTTTCGGGATCAAGCTTTTGAATCATTTTAAGCATATCACCTGATATGTTTATGGTTGTAAAACCTTCGGCTCCTGCATATTTTTCAAAAACACTGCTTACAGGATCCGTCTGTCCTTTCAATAAATTAGCCAGGGCACATACAAATAATACAAAAATTAGTCTTTTCATTTTTCCAGGTTTTTAAGTTATTATTTTAATTCTTCTTCAAGACGAATTAAACCTGAAAACATTACAACACTATATAGATATATTGTATTACCTGATTTTCATGTTTTGTTTAAACTCTGCGCTGCACTTTTCTATAAAATAAGCCGGTGGTTTTCTTGGCCTGCGGGAATTTGCATCGATAAAAACAAGTGTGGAATCTCCGGTGCAGATTATCTCAGAATTATCATTAAGAACTTCGTATTCAAAAAGTACTTTAACTCCCGGTATTTTTTTCAGATAGGTTTTCACTGTAAGAATATCATCATAATATGCCGGGGCTTTATAATTTATATTTACCGATAAAACGGGAAGAAGAATACCATCTTCTTCCATTTCCCTGTAAGTCAGTCCCATATTTCTGAGAATTTCGGTCCTGCCCACTTCAAAGTAATTGAGGTAATTAGCATGATGCAAATAACCCATTTTATCAGTTTCTGAATAACGGACCCTAATATTTGTAACTGAGCAAATCATCTTTCCTGTTATGAGTATATTTTTAAAACGGAGAATCCTGTTCCCTGGAAAGTCTTCTGTAGGCTATCCTGTCACATACAGTAGGAATAATTCTTTGAAAAAGAGCTAACAGCTGCCCTTCAAGAGTCATTATCTTATGTCTTTTTTTCTTTCTGAGTGCCTTGATCATAGCTTGTGCTACCTTTTCGGGCTCCATGTGCTTTTCCTCGTCCCGCGGAGTGTAACCCTGCGGTTCCCCGTTTTTGTTTAATGCTCTTTTTCTAATTTCAGATTTTGTAAATCCTGCGGTCAGGATCATCACATGAAGTCCGTTTTTAAGGTTTTCAACACGAATTGTTTCAAGTAGTCCGTGCAATGCAAATTTTGAGGCAGAGTAGCCTGTCCTCCCGGGCAAACCCTGAAATCCTGCCAACGATGAAACACCTACCAGGGACCCCTTTGATTTTAAAAGATACGGCAGTGCATATTTTGAACAATATACTGTCCCCCAGAAATTAACTTCCATAAGCTGCCTTAAAACTTCAACCTCAACATTTGCGAATAATGCCCTCATAGAAATACCGGCATTATTTATAAGTATATTAATCTTCCCGTATTTTTCGACCGTCTTTTCTATTAAGTTCCTGCAATCATCCTTATTGCGTACGTCAGTCCGGACTGCATACGCCTCCAAGCCTTTATTTCTCAACTCACTTTCAATTTTTTTCAGCTTGTCTTCACTCCTGGCAGCCATAACTACCTTTGCCCCCCTCCCGGCTATTTCCTTTGCAATAGCCAGTCCTATACCTGAAGAAGCTCCTGTGACAATTACTACCTTATCCTTCATGGAATGAAAATTTTGCTGACTAATTTAATAAATAAGACTTATCATAAAAAATATAAACAATTGAAAGTTTTAAAAGGTTTTTATAATTACCCGAAAAATACATAATGATTTTTCAATTAAAATTATTTTTTTTAACTTCATAATATTAATCTAATCAAGTTGATAATATCATGAAAAAATCAGTTTTATTTTTTGCTGTAATTATTTTTGTTATAAATGTCAGCGTTTATAACCAGTACATACCTAATGGAGGCTTTGAAAACTGGACTAACATAGACTTATTTGAAAATCCGGATAACTGGACTACCGGAAATATTTCTCAGCTTTATAATGGAGGTACAATAGACACCTTAACAGCGGTAAAAACAGTCGATTGCTATTCCGGGAACTATGCACTGGAACTTGTCTCCGTCAGAACCGGCCCTCCTGATGAAGAAGTTATTTTCGGCTATTCTGTTTGTTCAGGTTCCGTAACGGGCAGTGATGAAAGTGACAGTTTAATCTATATTGGAGGCTTTCCTATCAGCGGTAATCCTGACTCGCTTTTCGGATATTTTAAATATTCGCTTGCCGAAAATGATACTGCTTTCATGATATGCGCCTTTAAAAATAATGGAGATGTGGTGCTTGAAGAGTTCTTTCCAATAACAGGAAGCCAGGGCACCTTTGCCAGAACCGGATTTGACCTTCATGCAGACACCCTCCCCTTAACTGCAGATACCATGATCATTGCTTTTGCATGTTCAAATTTTATGAATCCTGCAGAGTCCAGCCTTTTAATAGTTGACTCTCTCTGGCTTACAGGTATTGATGATACAATACCCAATCATGATTTTGAGGACTGGACTTTATTATCTTATGAGGATCCGGACTACTGGTCAACGACAAATGATTTTTACGTGACATCCGGAGAAACCGCTCCCTGTGCGACAAAATCAACGGACAGCCATTCAGGTGAGTATGCACTGCGTATCGAGAACAGCTTTATTAAATACATGGGCGTTATTTTAGCAGTAGTATCTTCAAGCGATAATATTTTTAATTTTAATCCGACTATTCCATTGGACTTTAATCCGTCTACGCTTGAAGGTTACTACAAGTATACCTCACCCCAATCAGATACGGCAATGATCGGAGTATTTTTACACGGAGAAAATGAATTAGGAGGAACATTCAATAGCATGGACGGCATACAACTCTCAGCAGCAGCTGAATATACATTTTTTGAAATGCAATTTTATATCCCGGGCGATGTAACAATTTCCGAAGCCGGAATAATAATCGTACCGGGCAAAAACATTGTTATTGCAGACACGAATATTCCCGGAAGCATTCTATTCATTGATGATCTTGCTTTTATAAATCCCTGTGAATATATGAAAGTAGTCGATATTATTGGATTTGAAGATACCACGATATGTGCAGGTACTGAATTAACGCTCGATGCCGGACAGGGTTACTCTGAGTACTCATGGTCAACCCAGGAAACTACTCAAACAATATCGGTGAGCACAGCAGGTACATATACAATTACAGTTTCTGATGGCTCCTGTGAGGCCAGGGATAGTGTAACCGTATCAATCGATCCGTGTACTTCGGCCGAAGATAAACTTGATAAAGATATTGTTAAAGTTTATCCCAATCCGTGTGATGGCCTTGTCTCGGTCATGCTGCCTGCAGATGAGACCGGTATAATATCGGTGCAGGTTACAGATGTATTGGGACATATAGTTCATTCAGAAATATTTGAAAGAATAAAATCCGGTTCCGTCAATATCAACCTTTCAGAAATCCAGCCCGGGATTTACTTCATGAAGATCAAAACAGGCAAATCGGAATATCTTACCAGGATATTTATTAATTAATATAAAAAAAAGTTCATATACAAAAGGCTGTTTCAAATGCCCGTTTTTGAAACAGCTTTTTTTTCAATCTTATTTAAAAAAAGCTAAAAAAAATTTATATCTTTTAAACAAAGTTTATGATTAAGGTATGAGCATAAATCAGCCTCTTGCTGACAGGATGAGACCCGTGAACCTGGATGAGTTTGTCGGACAGGATCACCTGGTTGGTAAAAATTCAATACTGAGGCAAAGTATTGAATCAGGAAATATACCATCTTTTATATTATGGGGGCCCCCCGGAGTAGGAAAAACAACGCTGGCGAAAATAATAGCCAACATCCTGGAAAGGCCTTTTCAAAGTTTAAGTGCCATAAATGCAGGGGTAAAAGATGTCAGGGATACTATTGAAAAAGCAAAAAAGCAGCAATTCTTCAACCGCCCCAACCTCATATTATTTATTGACGAGATTCACAGGTTTAATAAGTCACAGCAGGATTCACTCCTTGGTTCCGTCGAACAGGGCATTTTAACACTAATAGGGGCAACTACTGAAAACCCTTCTTTTGAGGTTATTTCACCCCTTCTCTCAAGATGCCATGTATATGTTATGAAACCCCTGGAAAAGGATGAATTACTTGAAATACTTAACAGGGCACTTAAGAAGGATATTATATTGAAAGATATGCCTGTTGAAATTATTGAAGATGAAGCTTTGCTGCGTTATTCCGGGGGAGATGCGAGAAAACTCCTTAATATGATAGAGCTGGTTGTTAATTCTGTGAAACCTTATAAGAACAAAAAGATAAAAATCACGAATGATCTCGTAATTGCAAAAGTCCAGGAAAATATAGCTCTATATGATAAAAAAGGAGAACAGCATTACGATATAATATCGGCATTCATTAAATCAATAAGAGGCAGTGATCCCAATGCTGCGGCATACTGGCTTGCAAGGATGGTGGAAGGAGGAGAAGACCCCAGGTTCATTGCGCGAAGATTAGTAATACTTGCTGCTGAAGATATAGGAATGGCTAATCCGAATGCTTTGCTTCTTGCAACAGCTGGATTTGAGGCTGTTAACATGATTGGCTGGCCCGAATCAAGAATCATTCTGTCGGAAATAGCAGTTTACCTAGCGACCTCACCTAAAAGTAATTCAGCTTATATGGCAATTAATGAGGCACAGGAGACTGTCAGAAAAACCGGTGATTTGCCTGTGCCTCTTAATATTAGAAATGCACCGACAAAATTAATGAAAGATTTAGGCTACGGAAAAGACTATAAATATGCTCATAGCTACGAAGGAAACTTCGTCAGTGAAGAGTTTCTGCCCGAAAAAATAAAAAATACAATATTTTATAATCCTCAGGATAATATAAGAGAAAAAGAGATACTGGAGAGATTAAAAAAATTGTGGAAAAAAAAGTATAACTACTAAAATATTTTATGTTCCAATAGTTTAATTTTACTTCTTATATAAGGTTATAAAATATAACATCAGTCCTTAAGAATAATTTATTACATAATAGATATGAATCAGAAAAGACATTTTGAAGAAATTGTCAGTATGTTTACTGATAATCCACTCTTAAGGGATTATTGCGGAATAACGGGAGCTGAAGCTACTATCTGCAAAAAAGTATTCATAGAAAATAAATTATATGGCGACCTTGCAGTTTCAGAGAAAACAAATCAATTAAGAATTAAGGAAATGGCATTTGCTCCTTTTAAAAAGGCAATTAATAAGATATACAAACAAATATATGAAAACCAGGACTTTGACAATAAGGAAGATTATAATGATATTGAACAAAACAGCACACATACTCTAAAAAGAGAGCTGGAGAGTATAACTGTCGATAATATTGCAATATCAGAGAGGATAAAGAAAGTTCTTAAAGAAAATGGCATAACAACAATTAAGAAAATTGCTGAACTGGATTTCAATGAATTAAAGCTGACAGGAAACTTCGGAGTAAAGACCATTTTTGAACTCCAGCAATTAGCAGGAAAATTGAAAGATTCAAGAGATATTCTTTCAATACTCAGGAAAAGTGGCAAATAATAAACTTAACTGAAAACACTTAAGGTATCATGCAAATAACAGATATCATACCCGGGATAAAATATGCAGATAAGAACTTCTTTCTTATCGCCGGGCCTTGTGTTGTTGAAAGCAAAGATATTTGTTTCCATATTGCTGAAAATATTGTCAGTATTAGCAATAAATATAAAATACCCTATATTTTTAAAGCATCATATAAAAAAGCCAACAGGTCGAAACTGGATTCTTTCACAGGCATAGGAGATAAAGAAGCACTGGCAATATTGAAGAAAATAAAAGAGAAATTTAATATCCCTGTTTTAACTGACATTCATTCTGTTGATGAAGCAGCCCTTGCAGCACAGTATGTTGATGTACTGCAAATTCCTGCATTTCTATGCAGGCAGACAGAATTATTAATAGCTGCAGCAAAAACGGGGAAAGCAGTAAATATAAAAAAGGGACAGTTTATGTCCCCCGAGTCAATAAAGTTTGCGGCACATAAAGTTCTTCTGTCGGGAAACAAGAAAGTAATGCTCACCGAAAGGGGAACGATGTTCGGCTACCAGGATTTGATAATAGACTACAGGGGTATTATAGATATGCAAAAAATGAATTTGCCGGTCGTTCTGGATATTACCCATTCTTTACAACAGCCAAACCAGGATGCAGGCATCTCAGGCGGGAGGCCTGAGCTGGCAGAAACAGTGGCAAGGGCAGGTATAGCAGTAGGCGTTGATGGTATCTTCCTGGAAACACATCCTGAACCGGACAGATCCAAATCAGACGGATTAAGTATGATTAAGCTTAGTGAACTTGAAAAATTACTGGCCAGGCTTGTCAAAATCAGAAGCTGTATTTCCGAATTTGATTAGTAGTTATATTGACTCCGGTACTAATTATGAATTGACGGATTATCTTGGATCAAAGCAGACCTTGGCGGACTGATATTAACAAAATAAAAAAGCAGCAAATCTGTAAGCCGGATTCTGTAACCTCCTTACGGAGGACTTCTATCATTAATCTGGTCCCTGAAAAAATCAGGGATTGAGCGATCTACCCCTCCCGACTTTTATTCAAACCAGGGCGGGTCACCCTGTATCCCCTTAAAGGGAAAATCGGGATATATTTGATCTTGCAACCCATAAGGCGGACAGCCACTAATGTCACCATCAGTACTGGTGAGCTCTTACCTCACCTTCTCACCTTTACCTGCCTACGCCAAGGCGAAGGCAGGAAGTTATTTTCTTCCCCGCTTCTATGCCCTCGCGGACATCTTCCCTTTCGGAAGTATGGCACCCTTTGTTGTCCGGACTTTCCTCCCCGTCCCATTAATAATGAGAAAGAGCGATAGAACGATTTGCTGCTTTATTAATAAATATTCTAAATATTAAAAACAAATAGTACGCAAAATTAAGAATAAATCAGAAAAATACCCACTCATGACAGTTTTACCAGGGTTGCACCAAATCCATACTCTTTAAAAGATGCGTCCTGGTATGTCAAATCAGGGTATTTCGTGTCCAGTGCTTTTCTGATTTCAAACTTTAACTTCCCGTTGCCTACCCCATGTATAAAGACAATTTTCTTTGTCCTCCTCTGGATAGCTTTTTCCAGTGCATTGCTGAATTTATCCAGCTGAATTCTCAGCATCTCACCTTCAGACAAACCGGCAAAATCATCAACAATCTGATGAATATGCAGATCTACCTCTTCGATACCTGGTGCAGACCCGGACTTGAATTTTACCGTTTTATTACCCGTGCCTTCTTTGTCAGCTATTATTTGTGAAATTTCAGTATCAATTAAGCTGTCTGTCTCTTCTTCAGGAACATCGACTGAAATTTTGAAAATAAGTGCTTTTTCATTGAAAAATTCATTTTCCTCATAATTCTTATCCTTGTACAGACTTATTTTTGAGATATCAAGGTAATTATCAACAGGTGGCAGGGGAAAATATCTGCCCTTGCTGACAAATAAAACCTGGAAATGTAGCTTTTTTATCTTGCTTAATTCAGTCTGTGTAAATGTCTTTATGTGCTCCTTTGTATTTGGCTCCAGCATTCCTGATTTGCAATAGTAAAATGAATCCCTCTCAACGCAGCCAATCAGATAATATATATAATAATCGCAATCGTTAATAAGATAGGTTATAATGTCACTTTTATAAACCGTAATGTCACTTGCAGAAACCATGCCAAAATATAGAGAATTTGAAACTCCTTCAGGAAGGTTTTGTGACAATATCTTATCATCCCATGTCTCGCTAACATGTTCATCCACACCGCGGAAATCTCCGGATCTATTTGTTAATTCGGCAGATCTCTCAATCTTCTCATTTTCATTGATGTCAATTATTAATTCATCAACAGTTACAGGTATATCGAATCCTTCTTCAATCCTGACATTTACCATATTATTATCCAATATTTCCGAGACTATGCCTCCTCCTGTATCATTCAGAAACTTAACCCTGTCTCCTACCTTCAGTTTCATTTTTTTAAGTATTTTTTGTGTTAAATATATCCTGCAAATAAGCCATGCTTCAAAATCTTTAATAGGCAAAATTAGTTAATTTTGCCCTTTAATATATAAGTCATTGGTTAATATAGGTAAAATACTTGCTGACGATTACAATTATGTTCTTCCCGAGGGCAGGATAGCTGCTTTCCCTTTATCCGAAAGGGATAAAGCAAAATTACTCATATATGTCAAAAACAAGCCTTTAGTACATGATGTTTTCATGAACCTGTCAAAATATATCAATGAAGATAATGTAGTAGTAATTAATAATACAAAAGTTATACAGGCAAGATTGAATTTCAGGAAAGAGACGGGGGCCAATATTGAAATTTTATGTCTTAATCCTGTTGATCCGCCCGGTTATGAATCAGCATTTGAAAGGAAAGAATCATGTGTCTGGAATTGCATTGTGGGCAATCTGAAGAAATGGAAAACAATGGAAATTCAAAAAAAATTCCTGTACAAAGGATTAACTTATAACCTGGTGGCAAAAAAAGAAATAAAGGGTGGCAGTCCGGTGGACATTAAATTTTCATGGGACAACAGCAAGCTAAGTTTTGCCGACATTCTTGAGATAAACGGGATGACTCCCCTTCCGCCTTATATAAAGCGAAAAACTATCAGGTCAGATAAAGAACGATACCAGACCATTTATTCAAAGCATTATGGTTCAGTGGCTGCTCCTACTGCGGGCCTGCATATTTCAAGAAATGTCATAAATGAATTAAAATCCAGGAACATAAAATTAATTGAACTCACTCTTCATGTGGGAGCAGATACATTTCAGCCTGTAAAAGAAAAGTATGCCAACGATCATATAATGCATTCAGAGCAATTTATCTTTGGAAAGGATGCCGTTAAAGCCCTCAGAAATAATGTTGACAATATAATAGCAGTAGGCACGACTACTGTAAGAACCCTGGAAAGTATGTACTGGCTCGGGGTGAAACTTAAAGAATGCAGAAATATTAATGAAACCATAAAACTTGGGCAGTGGGAACCATATAATCTCAACCAGGATATTAACAGTGAAAAATCTCTTGAATACCTTGAAAATTATATGGAATATAATGGAATGGATAAACTTTTTGCTGAAACCCGGTTCATGATTATTCCCGGGTATAAATTCAGGTTAACAAAAGGAATGATTACGAACTTTCACATGCCTAAAAGTACTCTGCTTCTTCTGGTGGCTGCCTTTGCAGGAAATGCATGGCAGGATATTTATAATTACGCACTTAATAATGATTTCAGGTTTTTAAGCTACGGCGATTGTTCTCTGTTAATTAAAGATTAAGCCACTATCTTCCTTACAAGTGCCACAAAATCATATATGTCTTTTTCGGTTGTATCAAATGATGTCATCCAGCGAACCTCGTGTTTTTTTTCATTCCAGACATAAAAAAAATATTCGTCCTGCAGTCTTTTAATTGAGTTTCCCGGTAAAACTGCAAAAACACTGTTTGACTGCACTTTCTGTGTGACAATCACATTAGGTACTTTGGATATTTCCGAGTAGAGCAGTTGTGCCATATTATTCGCATGGAGGGCGTTCTTTTTCCAGAGATCATCGGACAAATAGGTCTCAAACTGGGTGGAGATATATCTCATTTTTGACGCCAGCTGCATCCCCTGCTTCCTAATATACTTGAAGTTCTCAACCAGCTTTTTATTAAAGAAAATTATTGACTCCCCAAACAGCATTCCATTCTTTGTTCCTCCGAATGACAGCACGTCAACTCCCGCGTTTGCCGTCAGGTCTTTAAATCCGGCTCCAAGGCTAACGGCTGCATTTGATAACCTGGCCCCGTCCATGTGCAGAAGCATATTATATTTATGAATATAACTGCCCAGTTCAGAAATCTCATCTGCAGTATATACTGTTCCCAGTTCTGTAGGCTGACTTACCGATACAATTTTAGGCTGAGAATGATGCTCAAAACCAAAACCATGCAAGTGCTTTTTAACTGAATCAGCATTAATCTTTCCGTCCTTTGATTCAACAGGTATTATCTTACACCCGCTAAATCTCTCGGGGGCACCGCATTCATCAACATTTATATGTGCTGTTTCTGCACATATTATTGAATTATAAGTATTTGTCAGTACTGTCAGTCCCAATACATTTGCTGCTGTTCCGGTCAAAACGAAAAATACTTCAATTTCTTCTCCAAAATGTTCCCTGACTTTCATAATTGCCCGCTCAGTATAAATATCATCTCCGTAAGCAATGACATGTCCTGTATTGGCTCTCTCTATTGACTTTAATATATCAGGATGTATACCGGAATTATTGTCGCTGGCAAATCCGCGTGTGTGTTTCATAATACTTTTATTCTTATTGATGAAAAATGTTTATCAGATAATAAACTTCATGTCGACAATCAAATACTAATTATTGTAAAAGATGTAAAAATACAAAACATATTTACCCTGATAATTGTTAATTAATAAAATATTTGCAATCTGGTTTACAAAATGAGGTTCAAATAATGCTTAGTTGATGGCGTTTAGTGTTTTGACGAATTATTCGATTATTCATGTTCTTAGTATGTGAAAGTTTGAACCTCATTTATTCCAGTATGTCGGCATTCCGGTTCCCAATAAGATCCTATACTGCACCTGGCAAGTATAAAAGGACCAAATAATAAATTGATAATCAGGAAAAGTTTTCAACAACAACCTATACTAGTTTTTAACAAAATCAAAATTTGATACATATATAGATTTCGTCTTTGTATATATTAATAAATATGACGAATAGTTGAAATTCATTGATAAACATAAATGACTTATTAACAATTTTAATATAAATATTTGCCAGGTTTATTAACACAATCCATTCAATCTTAATACTTTATGTATTGATAATAGAAAAAGATATTTATATTTTTAGTTAATAATTGCAACCTTTTACATAGAGTATTAATCTAAAAAAAAGCATTACTTTTGCGGGCTTTAAATAAGAATATTATTGAATTGTGCATAAGATTTATCGCAGGAAGTATGAATTATAAGAAAATATTAATAGCAGTGTTCTTTATTATTCTTTTCTTCGGAGAGATTGCTATTACATTTTCCTATAAGGGAGAAAGCGGCAGGAACAGACCTCTAGATGAAATTACACCTTTTTCCTTCAGGCTGAGCAATGAGCTTTCGGCAAATCCTTCAATGGCATCAGTTGACAGCATTATTACAGACTTTCTAACCAGAAAGAAAATCAAGGGGGCTTCGGTGGCCATAACCAGGGATAGCAAACTTATATATGCCAAAGGTTTTGGATGGGCAGATGAAGAAAGGGGAATCAGGGTCGAACCAAAGCATGTATTCAGGATAGCCAGTGTTTCGAAGCTAATCACTGCAGTTACAGTAATGAAAATTATAGAGGAAGGGAGGATAGGTATAAACGACCAGGTTTTTGGCAGGGACGGCATTTTGAATGATTCCATATACCTGAATTATAAGGATAAAAGGATTGAAAAAATAACCGTTCTGAACCTTTTAAATCATACCCCTGGCTGGAATAACAGGAAGGAAGATCCCTTATTTGAGTCTATGGCCATAGCCAGGAAGATGAAAGTTAAGCCTCCGGCTGATATTGAAACAACAATCCGGTATTACCTGCAACAGGATTTATCCTATGATCCGGGCACTAAATACTGTTATTCCAATTTCGGTTATGCTGTTCTGGGTAAAGTAATTGAAAAAGTTACGGGTATGGATTATGAAGATTATGTTCAGTTTGCCATACTTCATCCCCTGGGAATTTATGATATGCATATAGGAAAAAGTTCACCTGAAGCAAGGCCTCAGAATGAAGTTAGTTATTATGTACTGGGTAAGGATTCCAGGTGCTATTCGATCGACGGTAAGGGTGAGCAGGGGTCACAGGGCTATAGTGGTAATAATATTGAGCTGCTGGGTGCCGCCGGAGGATGGGTAGCTTCTGCTCCCGAGCTTATAAAATTCATCGTGGCAGTTGATGGGTTCCCTGAAAAACCGGATATTTTATCGGACGAATCCATAGACCTGATGACAAGGGCTGACAGGAGAACAAAAAAGCTTATCGGCTGGCGCGGGGCTGACGGATACGGCACATGGTGGCGGACAGGGACACTCACCGGTACTTCTGCCTTAATAATAAGGAACAGGAACGGAATAAACTGGGTAGTTCTGATGAATACAAGTACAAAAAGAAAATCCAGGATTCATAACGAAATGTCCAAAACTATGTTTAGCGCAGTAAAAAGTGTGAAACAGTGGCCCGAATATGATCTATTCGATTACAACAACATTGAACCAGCTTTAGCTGAAAATTAAGCATTATTGAGGTAAAAAAAGGGTGTCAGAAAGACTGACACCCTTTTTTTTAACTTATTTTTAAAATATGTTATTCAACCATTACTTTACTGACTACCTGCTTACCATTATAATTCAGGCTTAACATATAAACTCCTTTGGCAAGCTTTGATACAAGAATAAAGCGGTTATTCATACCCTGTACCAGGTCAATTGTTTCAGTATATACAGTTCTTCCTGCCATATCTGTCATGGATAAAACTGCTTTGCCGGTATAGTCTGACATGTGATCTACACGGAGTATATTTGAAACAGGATTAGGATATAATGACAATCCGCTTGTACTTAAAGCATCTTCTTCAATACCGGACTCTATTTGCACAAATTCAGATATCAAATTAAGTAATACTGTTATTCCTGCATCGTTAAGGTTAAATACTGCACTGGTACCTCCTGAAGCACCACAGTCTGATGTACCTACTGAAAACATTATACGTGTGTTTGCAGGGTACTGTGTAGTCTCTCCGTAGAATTCAAGGTTGGCTTCCCAGCGGGCCATAACTATATTTGTTTCTATACTGTCTGTTGCCAGCATTACTCCGTTTCCTGCATCAAGATAACCCAGTCCGTCGCCGGTAGTAGTATCGGAAAAAATTTCGAGGAAGCCATCAGTAATTGTAACACCCTCAAATGCGGCATTTGATTCCTGGCCTGCAGCAATTTTCCATGGTGAAGCAATTTCACAAGCGTTAGCTGCTGTATTTAACCACATCCATCTGCTGTTTCGCGACATCCATACACTAAAGCTTATCATAGGAGGTGTCATCAGGTTCCATTGGGTAGCAAGCTCTTCAGTGCCACCATGTGCAGAAGTAGCTAAATTACGGCTAATAATAATAAGATCTGCAGCATTTGCCGAATCCAGTTTTTCCTGAGTAAGAACATCTGCCATACTCCCGGTTTTTACTTCAAGATTGTAGCCAAAATATTTAAGCGTATCAACAAATCCCTGATCACTATTGTTGGAACGGACATATAAAATATAGCCCTGGCTATAAGAAGTAATCTCGGCGAAAGCGAGAGCAGTTAGAAAGAGTAGAAAGTAGAATTTTGTTTTCATACTGATTAAGTTTAAAGGTTAATAATAATTAATTTATTTTTGATCATCAGGTAATTTTATATAAAGTCTTTTAAAAGTATTCCAGGTTTTCTAAAATGTATTCAATATCTTTCATATCAATACTTATACTATAAACAGAAAAAAAATTTATTTATACTCAAAAATTTTCAATAAAATAAAAATTAATTACCAGGTAACACCAAAACCCGATCATCTTGTTGTATATCAATTATAAGACTAATGTGCCCGCCTGTCATAAAAATATTAAACCATAAAAATCTTATCCTCTCTATTAATTTCATATATTTATAGTTACTAATCATATTAATAAATTATGTATAGATATATTTTAACTGCATTAATTTTATTAATACAAACTATCTCCTTTTCCCAGATAATACCTTTTGACAATTACACAATAAAAAACGGACTTCCATCAAATGTTATCCTTGATATTATGCAGGATTCCAAAGGTTATATGTGGTTCGCCACACAAAACGGGGTATCCCGGTTTGACGGATACAGTTTCAGGAACCTGGGCATTGAAAACGGCCTCCCCAGCAATTCTGTGTATTGTCTCTTTGAAGATTCAAAAGGAAATATCTGGATGGGTACGGAAGATGCCGGGATTGCGAGGTATGACGGCAGGGAATTCAAAATTTATAATGCCTCAAACGGACTGGTAAGTAATAAGGAGATATGGGAGATTTTTGAAGATCACATGGGTAATATATGGGTAAGGACAAGGTATGATGGAATATCAAAAATTGATAAAGACAATATTACAAATTATACGCAGGAAAATGGACTGCCAAATAATGAGGTCTTATCAAATCTTGTTGACAGCAGAGGAAGGATTTGGTTTGGTA
>CAZOLY010000068.1:0-16709 GCA_964580815.1 uncultured Bacteroidales bacterium | reverse complement strand
AAAACCTGCAGTATTTATTATACAGAAAACAAAATCCGGGATCAGAAAGTAATAAAAAGTAACAGGTGTACTATTTTATCACATCTTCAATTTCTATGTCATAAACCAGTGAAGTATATGCAGGAACAATTATATAACCGAAATAAGGGTGCCTGTAGCCGGTTTCTTCATATCCGTAATCATAAGGTACTATAACTCTTGCCTTTGTACCAATACTCATGGTATCTAATGCTTCAAGAAAACCGTCAGTGAAAGGAAGATATCCTTCAGGAGCAGTTGCGGATTTGGAATATTTAAATTTAAGATAGCTGTTATCCGTCCGGTTAGATTCGAATAATATCAGGGAATTTTCCATAAGATAATAACTGTCAAACAGAACGTATACCGAATCATTTGTTTCAATTGTCCCTGAATGGTCCAGTGTAGGAGCCCCTGTTTCGTTATAGTAGACATTATCAATAATATTTGTAGTGTCCATGTTTTGTTCTGCAAGTAAGGTATTCAGCTGAATTGAATCATAGGCAGCAGGCTCGTGAATTACTTTCAGAAGTTCAACATCATATATTAATGTTTCATAGTCCAGGTAAGCTAATTCCGAGGGAATAATTATTATAAATCTTCCCCCTTCACGCATTTTTGTAACACCCCTGTAAAATCCCTCAATACTGTTTCCCATATATATTTTCTTTGGGCCGAATATATAATGATCGAGATACTGGTAGTTAGTCCAATCATCTATAAGATTGCTATCCGTTGTTTCAATAATTGTCTTATCGGTTTTTCGTCCCGTAAAGTCTATTGCAACATAATCGGTTATCATTGGCGAAATACCTGTACCCTCAGTAATCTTTACATAGTAAATACCATCCTCTTCAATTACCGTATAGCCCTGATCTCTTAAAGACTGCAAATAAGCATCCCTCTCAGATTTTTCCTGCTTTTCGTATTCATCCCATTCGTCTTTCATACAACTGTTGAATACAATATTTATAAGTATTATCAGTATAATTACCAGACCGTTAACTATTTTTTTCATTTTTATTTATTAATTAGTAATTGTAATATTAATAGATGATTCGTAGCAAAAAAGGTTGCTTTTATATTTTCTGCTAATTTACTTTTAAAATTTCAACTTCAAAAATTAAAGATGTAAAAGGCGGAATAATGCCTGTTGATGATCCTTCTTTGCCAAAAGCCAGATCAGATGATAGAATAATTATTGCTTTTTCACCTTCATGCATAAATCCTAATGCCTTTTCAAGTCCCTTAATTACTTGCCATTCAGTTCCGTATATAAACTGGAAGGGTTGATTGCGTTTTATTGTCGAGTCAAAGAATTTACCATTTAAAAATTTACCTTCATAGTTAATTGTAATAGTGTCGCCGATTTCAATCTTTTTACCTTTCCCTTTTCGCAAATTAATATAATAAATTCCCGGTAATATAGGTTTGACAGGCAGTTCTTTTTCTTCAAGAAATTGTTTTAAGATAACTTTTTCGTAATCACCAAAATCCCGGATCCATCTGAAAAATGCTTCCTTTTCCTTCTGATACTGTTCTTCGGTTTGAATTTCAATTACATCAATAGTTACTTTCATACTGCTATTTTCATTAAAGAATCCGGGCAGTCTCGTTTGAAGTGTTTTATTGAAAAAGTCATATGCTGAAATTATGAAGGTGGCACTTTCTTTTTCAGCAAGCATCATAAAGCATTCATCAATGGATCCTTTATAAGCAGGTTTTGTAATCTGGAACTTTCTCCTTCCTGTAAAAAAAACAGAATCACCGAGGGTTTTATAAGACAGGTCCACTGTAACAAAATCTCCGGCCTTCGGTTTTTGAGTGTCTTCACCTATTTTATGTAACTGGTAATATATGCCATGCCTTGCAAACTTATAACCGGGATATTTTGATTTATCATAACATGATGACAGCAATAAAAAAAGTGCCCCGAGCAGAATATAATATTGTTTCATATGTATAAATTGTATTAATTAAAATATTTTATTATATCAATTTTTAAGTTTCAGCAGTTCCACGTCATATACAATTATTGAACGGGCAGGTATTTTATTATCATCACCGACCAGTCCGTGTGCCAGATGAGGTGGCAAAATAAACCTTGCCTTATCACCTTCCCTTAGCAATAAAATACCTTCTTCGAGCCCTGATTCTACCGACCCCCTTCCTATTTTGAATGTTTTCGGTCCAAGGCTGTCAGAGTTGTAGCATTCGGGCCCGTCAAGAAGACTTACCCTGTAATTAATTGTAGCATCAAGACCCTCTTTTGATTTTTCACCCGATCCATTCTCATATATCATGTACCATAAACCTGTTTTGGTTTCAGCCATATCCCAGTTTCTTGTTTTAATATAACCGGCTATCTTTTCTGAGTCTTTTTTAACAAGAATCTTATTTACCTCTATAAGTGTTTTTTTTGTATCGTTATGTTCTTCTTCTTGTCTCCTGCTCTTCCCTATACATGAAACCAGGAAAACGCAAAGTAATATTACAGGTGTTTTAAATTTCATATTTTTTTAGCTTTTCTCTATATGCCGGCAACAGTTTTTTGAATTTCTCCAGCGTCTCTTTCATTGTCTTGTAAGATTCCCCGCCTGCAGCATTTAAATGTCCGCCTCCATTAAAATGTTTTTTTGAAAATTCGTTTACGGCAAAATCTCCTTTTGAGCGCAACGATACTTTAATATGGCCTTCCCTTTCAATAAAAAGAGCAGAAAAGCATATATTCTTTATTGAAAGAGGATAATTTACAAAACCTTCAGAATCACCGGCCTGAAATTTGTACTTTTCCAGCTCTTTTTTGTTTAAACTTATAATGGCAGTATTATACTCAGGCAGTATTTCCATTTTTTCATTCAGGGCATAACCAAGCAGACGCATCCTGTTTGCTGTAAAATTATCATAGAGCCTGTAGTATATCTCATTCTTACTGAATTTATAATCCAACAGGTCAGCTATTACAAGGTATGTATTTTTATTTGATGAATTGTAACTAAAGCAACCTGTATCAGCCATAATTCCGGTAAACAGACATACAGCAGCTTCTTTATTAACATATTTTTTAAATCCAAGATTTATAATAAAATTAAACACCAACTCGGCTGTTGAGCTCACATTAACGTTATTTATCAGGCAATCGGCAAAATATTCAGGATCAGGGTGATGGTCTATCATAACTTTATAAGCACCCGAATTTTCCACCGGTTTATGGAATTGTTTTATTCTCTTTAAATCATTAAAATCAATGCAAAAGATGATTTCAGCTTCCAGGATTTTTTTAAGGGCAGCTTCCTTATTCTCAGAATAAACAAGTACACCATTATTTCCGGGCAACCACTGTAAAAACCCGGGATAATCATTAGGAGTTATAACATCAGTTATATGACCAATGTTAACTAATATGTTTAAGAGCCCCAATGATGATCCTATTGCATCACCATCGGGGTTTATATGAGTAATTATAACAATTCTTTTTGATGGTTTCTGAAGCAGACTTTTTATCTTTTTTAAATCACTCTTGTTATTTTTTCCGGAATCCATATGGATATTAGTATTACTGGATTATTAAGGGATTACATACGGATAGCTAATGTACCCCCATAAACATTCTTCTAAACCGTATCTTACTTATAAACTTTTTATTTTTGTCAAGTGATAACCAGATAAATTTTGGTTTTCCAACAATATGATCTTCAGGGACAAATCCCCAGAAACGGGAATCCAGGCTGCTGTGCCTGTTATCACCCATCATCCAGTAGTAATCCATTTTAAATGTGTAGGAATCTGATTCAATTCCGTTTATATAGATTTTCCCGTTTTCTAACCTAAGATCGTTCTTCTCATAGCAGTCAATAATGCGTTTGTATAAAGGCAGATTGGCAGTATCTATCTTTATTGATTTCCCCTTCTCAGGGATATATAATGGTCCGAAATTATCCAGATTCCAGGGATATTTATTGCTGTGGGGAAATATTGAAAAATCATAATATCCTTTGGGAAGGGTTATCTTATTAACAGCTACGACGTTTCTCATGCTGCCGATACTTTTTACATTGTCACCGGTTAAGGGTATTTCCCATGCATTATTTGTATTTATTACTCTCTTTATATCGGTCCTGTAAATACCCATCTTTTCGAGCTTTCGCCTGTTCATGGTTGATCCGTCAGTAATAACTTCAAAGTTATATTGTATACCCTTATAGTCTTTCTGCGGTATATTATTGACATATACTTTCCCGTCTATTATTTTCAGAGTATCTCCCGGAATGGCAACACATCTTTTAATGTAGTTATCCCTTCTGTCTACGGGGTGCACAACAATATCCATACTTCTCCAAATGTTGCTGCGTGCTTTTTTATAATAGAATTTATCGCTTTTAATGTTTTGTTTATAATAAAAATCCATTTGTTTAAATTTTTCTGCTTCCTGCAGAATCAGGAGGTAATAGCTGGTGTTTCTCTGCTGTATGGCAACTGTATCACCTTCGGGAAAATTAAATACAACAACGTCATCTCTTTTTACTTTACCGAATCCTTTCAGCCTCTTGTAGGGCAGTTTTATCCATTCAACGTAGGATTTAGTGTTTGTCGTCAGGGGGAGGGTATTCTGGGCAAACGGAAAAGACAAAGGTGTGTTGGGTATCTTTGGCCCATAGGCAACTTTGCTAACATACAAATGATCTCCCACGAGTAACGATTTCTCCATTGATCCTGTCGGGATTTTATAGTTCTGGAACAGAAAGATATTTATTATAGTAACAGCAATTACTGCAAATATCAAAGCATCAAGCCATTCAATAAATTTACTGTTCTTTCCTTCTCTCTTTTTCCAGAAACTCCAGTGTACCTTTTTTGATATATAGATATCAAAAATTATTAACAACCCGAATAAAAACCAGTAGCTTCCAAGCCAGATTACCCATAGGATATAAATAACCGATGCAATAACGAACTTTACATAATCTTTCTTAAAGAATTTCATGTCTAATATTTTAAATTATTATTAATTTACTATTTAATTGATTTAAACATTCTTTTCCATCTTATTTTTCTAAAAGCTTTTTTATTTTTATCCAAAGATAACCAAACAAACATAGCTTTTCCAATAATATGATCTTCCGGAACAAAACCCCAGAATCTGGAATCGTTTGAATTATGTCTGTTATCCCCCATCATGAAATAATAATCCATTTTAAATTTATAATTATTTGCAAATTTTCCATTAATAAAGACCGAGTCATTAATAACTTTCAAATCATTTTTTTCATAGACCGCAATTATCCTGCTGTATAATGGAAGATTGGCCGTATTTATATCCACCGTCTCATTTTTTTTTGGGACAACCAGGGCACCAAAATTATCCTCAGTCCATAAATAATTATCGCTGAAAGGGAAAATCTGACGATTAGATGCGAGCGGATCAACACTTTCGTGTTTTCGTATCGCTTTAACACATTCATATTTTTTTATTCTTGTGTAGCCCTCTCTTGTTAAAGGAATTTCGTAAATTGAGTTTAATGAGTTATAATTAATATCGTATATGGATATATTAAGTTCTTCAAAAATAGAATTGTCAATTTCCTTATTTTCAGATTTTACGAAATAATTATATTGAAGCTTTTCAGGTTCAATTTCCTTTTTCCCGTTAATATAAGCTTTCCCGTGAATAATACGTATTGTATCACCAGGTATCCCTGTACATCTTTTAATATAGTATTCACGCTTATCAACAGGATGGGTATTAATCTTATAATTGTTTAAAACTTGCTCCCGTCCGTGCTTTCTTATTAATGTATAATATGTTTCATCTGTTTTCGGAAAATTCATTACAACAGAGTCACCTTCGGGAAAGTTAAAAACAACAATGTCGTAGTTCTTAATTTTTCTTATGCCTGGCAATCTTTTATAGGGTAATTTTATCCATGTCAGGTATGAGCGTGTTTCTTTTGCAAAAGGCAAAGTGTTATGGGAGAATGGCATGGATAGTAACGTCTGGGGCAGCCTTGGCCCGTATTCAAGCTTGTTTACAAATATGTAATCCCCCGCAAGTATTGTCCTTTCCATTGATGATGTCAGGACTGTGAATGGTTCAATGAATAGTATTCTTAAGAAAAGTACCAGGAGAAGGGCTATAATAAAAGCATCAAGTAATTCGGTTTTAAATTTAGGTTTCCCATTTTCTTTTTTTCTTTTTTTCCAGAATGTCCAGTTTACCCACCTGGTTATATAAATATCAATTAATATAATAATTCCGAGGAATAACCAGTAATTACCAAACCATGATACAAGGATGGTATAGATCATTGAAGAGATGAGGAGCTTGAAATATGGATTTCTGGTTAATTCCTTGACAGTCAATTTTACGGGTATTGATTAGCTAACTCTAAGAACATCATTCATGGTAAAGAATCCCTTTTTATCTTTTATAAATTCAGCTGCCAGTATGGCACCCAGGGCAAATCCCTTTCTGCTCTTTGCAGAATGCTTTATTTCAATAAGATCCATTGGAGAGTCATAGTCTATTTTATGAATTCCGGCGATATTGCCTTTTCTTACTGAAGTGATTTTTATTGAATCACTTTCTGTACTTATGCCCGGTTCCCATTTATTTTTTCTGTCAAGTAAGGAAATAATATCATCAGCCAGTTTAATAGCAGTTCCGCTCGGCGCATCAAGTTTCCGTGTATGATGTGTCTCTTCGATACTTATTTCGTAATCTTTGAATGAATTCATTATGCCGGCAAGATATTTGTTCAGATGAAAAAAAATGTTCATTCCGGGGCTGAAATTTGATGCATAGAAGAAAGTACCTTCTTTTTCCTTGCATATTGCCATTACTTCATCAAACCTGTCAAGCCATCCGGTTGTGCCTGAGACAACAGGTAAACGGGCATCGAAACATTTTAATATATTTGAAAATGCACTGGCTGGCTGAGAA
Source organism: uncultured Bacteroidales bacterium (assembly GCA_964580815.1). Taxonomy (GTDB): domain Bacteria; phylum Bacteroidota; class Bacteroidia; order Bacteroidales; family UBA10428. Next base: position 9,751 of record CAZOLY010000068.1, on the reverse strand, counting down.
AAGTCAAGTGCAACATCTGCAGACTGTAAATTGTCTGTTGTAAAATCGCCCAGGTTTTCTATGTCAATAATCAGGCCCACCTTATGATTTCTCTCCAGGGCCATCTTTTCAATTTCCTTACCCATTTTGCCGTATCCTATAATAGCAAGGTTCATAATAATTATATTATTTAAAATTTATAAAGAGATATTTTTTACTAAATATAAAAAAAATTATACGGATCGGCTTAAAAAAAAGGGAAGCATTATGTGCTTCCCCCGGGTTGAATTTCTTTATCCTATTTAACAGATTTAACTATAGATTCAAATGCTTTTGAGTCGTTCATTGCCAGATCTGCCAATACCTTCCTGTTAATTTCAATTCCTTTCTTTTTCAGCTTTCCAACGAATTCCGAATATGACATTCCATATTGTCTGGCTCCTGCATTAATACGCTGGATCCATAAAGCCCTGAAATCAGCTTTCTTCTTTCTTCTATCCCTGTAAGCATATTGAAGAGCTTTCTCATATGCATTTTTTGCAACCGTAAATACATTCCTGCGGGACAGGAAGTAGCCTTTAGTCTGTTTTAGTATCTTTTTTCTTCTTTTTTTCGATGCTACTGCATTTGTTGATCTTGGCATGATTATGTTGTTTATGAATGTTTAGCGGCACGCCATGCGGCAATACTCTTATTTAGCTAATACACTCGTTAATATTTAATTTTTAATATAATATCAATCTTTATTTTAAAGCCAGTAGATGCCTTACACTATTAGAATTATCCTTATTTATTATTGAAAAGTACCTGAGATTTCTTTTTCTTTTTTTAGATTTCTTCGTAAGCAGGTGACTTTTATAAGCATGTTTCCTCTTAATCTTCCCTGTCCCGGTGAGTGTAAATCTTTTTTTTGCCCCGGGATTCGTTTTCATTTTCGGCATTCTTAATTTATTTTAGATTATTAGTTTTTCTTCTTTATTGATTTTGGTGTAATTATCATATTCATCCTTTTTCCTTCGAGCTTGGGCATTTGTTCTACTTTACCCAGTTCTTCAAGATCCTGTGCAAAACGCAACAGAAGAATTTCACCATCTTCACTATATACTATTGTACGTCCTTTAAAAAACACATAAGCTTTGACTTTTGCGCCATCCTCCAGGAATTTCATGGCATGCCTGAGCTTAAAATTATAATCATGACTATCTGTATGAGGACCAAACCTTATTTCCTTAACAACAACTTTTACAGTTTTCGCTTTTAGCTCCTTATGCTTTTTCTTCTGCTGGTAAAGAAATTTTTGATAATCAATGATTTTACAAACTGGCGGACTTGCTCCCGGAGAAATTTCAACCAGGTCAAGATCCATATCGTCAGCTAATTCCAATGCTTCCCTGATAGAATAAATACCAGGATTATCAATATTGTCACCAACTATCCTTACTTTCGCTGCTCTAATTTCTTCGTTTATTGCAAATTGCGGAAGATCTGAATATTTACCGCTTTTTTTGAAATTCTGTACAGCTATCTTTAAGTCCTCCTATATTTTATTAAGTTATTAATAAAATTAAAATGTTTTTTCCAATTCTTTATTTAAAGATATTGCAAAATCTTCTAATTTCATAGCCCCTTTATCACCTTCGCCTTGTTTACGCACTGATACCGTATTGTTAGTAGCTTCTTTTTCTCCAACGATCAAGAGATAAGGTATCTTTTTTACCTCATTATCTCTTATTTTTTTCCCAATTTTTTCATTTCTGTAATCAATCAGGGTGCGAATATCGCAATTATTTAGAAAATTTAAAACTTTTTCTGCATAATCATTAAATTTTTCGCTAATGGGAAGAATCACTACCTGATCAGGAGCCAGCCAGAGCGGAAATTTTCCTGCAGTATGCTCGATTAAGACTGCAACAAATCTCTCCATTGATCCGAAGGGGGCCCTGTGAATCATAACGGGACGATGTTTCTGGTCATCACTGCCAATATATTCAAGTTCAAACCTGTCCGGAAGGTTATAATCAACCTGGATAGTACCAAGTTGCCATTTACGTCCTATAGCATCCTTAACTATGAAGTCCAGTTTCGGCCCGTAAAAAGCAGCTTCTCCATATTCAATTACTTTCTCAAGCCCCTTTTCTTCAGTAGCTTCAATTATTGCTTTTTCAGCCTTTTCCCAGTTTTCATCAGTCCCGATGTACTTTTCCCTGTCATCAGGATCCCTGAGAGATACCTGTGTCGTAAAATCTTTGAAATCAAGGGTCCTGAAAATATACAAAATAATATCAATGACCTTCACGAATTCCTCTTTTACCTGATCGGGCCTGCAGAAAATATGGGAATCGTCAATTGTAAATCCTCTTACCCTTGTAAGTCCGTGAAGTTCGCCACTCTGTTCATAACGATAGACGGCGCCGAATTCGGCAAGGCGGACAGGTAGATCTTTATATGATCTGGGTTTGCTTTTGTATATCTCGCAATGATGAGGACAATTCATAGGTCTCAGAAGAAATTCCTCACCCTCAGCAGGAGTAGTTATGGGCCTGAATGAATCTTTTCCGTATTTTTCGTAATGCCCCGATGTTACATACAGCTCTTTTTGTCCGATATGTGGTGTAATAACCGGCAGATATCCGTGCTCTTTCTGAACTTTTTTCAGGAAATTCTCGAGGGTTTCCCTGAGAACCGTTCCTTTTGGCAACCATAAAGGCAGTCCCTGTCCGACTTTGGATGAGAATGTAAAGAGCTCAAGTTCCTTGCCCAGCCTTCTGTGATCTCTTTCCTTTGCCTGTTCCAGCATCTCAAGATATTCGTCAAGCATGTTTTTCTTCGGGAAAGTTATCCCATAGATCCTTGTAAGCTGTTTTCTTTTTTCATCGCCCCTCCAGTATGCACCGGCAATATTTAATAATTTTATGGCTTTAATTGAACTGGTATCAGGCAAATGAGGGCCCCTGCAAAGGTCAGTAAACTTCCCATGTGTGTAGAGTGATATCGATCCGTCCTCAAGCTCATTGATTAATTCGAGCTTGTATTCATCTCCTTTTGCTTTATAATACTTTTCAGCCTCGCTTTTGCTGATTTCTTTACGCACATACTTATTGTTTTGCCGTGCAAGTTCGTACATCTTCTTTTCTATTTTCTGCAGAGCGGCTTCTGTTATGATAACTCCATCCCCGGGGTCAACATCATAATAAAAACCATTCTCTATTGAAGGCCCGATGCCAAACTTAATACCAGGGTAAAGAGCTTCCAGGGCTTCAGCCATAAGATGGGCAGATGAATGCCAGAATGCATGCTTGCCTTCCTTATCATCAAATTTATGAAGCCTGACTGAGGCATCTGTATCTATAGGCCTGGTAATATCCCATATTTCATCATTTACACTTATTGCCATAACTTCACTGGCAAGACTGCTGCTTACATCTTTGGCCAGATCCAGGCCGCTTATTCCTTCTTTATATTCCCTGACAGAATTATCCGGAAATGTAATTTTTATCATTAGATTTGAAAATTTAAATAAATTTTGAAGTGCAAAGATATAAATTTATTCAATTAAAATTGAACGGATTCCTCATACTGGCGTTCGTTTTTTTTATTAAAACCGCCAGTATTTGTGCACAGGCAGATAATAAAATTACACTGGAGCAGGTATTTCTTGAGGCTGCATTTAATCAGAAGACATATAACACATTAAAACCGGTTAATGATGGTGAACATTATACTGTGCTGGATGCTAGCGGTTCACTGATCAGGTATGATTACAGTACAGGTAGGCAGGTGGATACAGTTTTTTCAGCGGCTAAATGCAGTAAATCGGTTCCCGGCGGGATATCGGATTACGAGTTCAGTTATAGCAGCTCGAAATTATTGTTGGCAACAAACATCGATAAAATATACAGGCATTCGTTTTCAGCTGATTACTTTATTTATGATTTGTCAGATCAAAGCGTTGTGCCTTTGTATTCGGGAGGTAAACAACAGCTTGCCACATTCTCCCCGGCGGGTAATAAAATAGCTTTTGCAAGTAATAACAACCTGTATTATAAAGATCTGCCCGATAACAAAATAGTGCAGATAACACATGACGGCAAAAAGAATGAAATAATTAACGGGAGTCCGGACTGGGTCTATGAGGAAGAATTTGAATTCACGAAAGCTTTTACATGGTCTCCTGACGGAAATAAGATAGCCTACTACAGGTTTGATGAATCGGGAGTCAGGGAATTCGACATGATAATATATGATTCACTTTATCCTGACGTATATTCCTACAAATACCCGAAGGCAGGACAAGAAAACTCAAAGGTGAGCATCCGTGTGTATGACATTGGTAGCGGAATGACCGGTATCATGGATACAGGCGCAGATTACGATCATTATATTCCACGGATAAAATGGACTAATGATCCTGATGTGCTTTGCATAGTGAAGCTTAACAGGTTGCAGAACAGGGTAGAAGTGTTGCTGGCTGATACCCGGACAGGCAGTACGGAATTAGTCTTTAGGGAAGAGAACAAGTACTACATATCAGATATTGCTGATGATTATATAACATTTATCGATGATAATGAAAAGTTTATCATTAAGAGTGAGCGTGACGGATATATGCATTTATATTTATATGACATCAAGTGTAACCTGATAAACCAGGTAACAAGCGGAGAGTGGGATGTTGACAGATTCCTGGGATTTGATCCTGACAAAAGGCTTTTATATTACACTTCATCAGAAATTTCACCGCTGCAGCGCCACGTTTATTCCATAAATCCGGATGGTACAGGTAGGAAAAGGCTTACTGAAGATGCCGGAACAAACAGACCCGAATTTAATAATAACCTTAAGTATTTTGTAAACTATAATTCAACAGCCAATACTCCCTGCATGATAACTGTTCGTGAATCATCAGGCACATTGCTGAGGGTTCTTGAAGATAATGAGGAGCTGATAGAAAAGACAAAGTCATACGGATTTGCAAAAAAAGAATTTATAAAAGTGCCTGTTAACGGGGGTCTGGAATTGAATGGCTACATTATAAAGCCTGCGGATTTTGATGAGTCAGGGCAATATCCTTTACTGATGGCCATATATGGAGGTCCGGATTCACAGAAGGTCACCGATTCGTGGGAACCGGCTTTAGCATGGTACCAGTTGCTGGCCCAGCATGGATATATTGTGGCTTGTGTCGATAACAGGGGAACGGATGCACGCGGTGAAGAATTCAGGAAGTGCATATACATGAACCTTGGCAGGCTCGAAACCGAAGACTTAATTGAATCTGCTTTGTGCCTGGCAGGCCTGCCTTATATAGACAGTTCGCGGATAGGAATATTCGGATGGAGCTACGGCGGCTATCTTGCCCTGTCGTGTTTGACAAGGAGCGCCGGTATTTTTAGTATGGGAATTGCTGTAGCACCTGTAACTGACTGGCGGTTATATGATAATATTTATACTGAAAAATATATGTGCACACCGCAGGAAAATGAAAAAGGTTATGAAGAAAGCTCAATACTTAACTATGCCGGCATGCTGAAAGGTGATTTATTGTTAATACATGGTACTGCAGATGATAACGTTCATCTGCAACATTCAAACGAACTTATAAAAAAGCTGGTCCTGTGCAATAAACAGTTTGAAATGCAGTTTTATCCGGACAAGGACCACAGTATTCGTGGGGGTCATACCCGTTATCACCTGTACAAAAGAATCACGGATTTTATTTTAATGAAATTGTAGTTTTGGAATTTTTGGCATGGTATTTGGAATTTATGTTTTATATAATCTTAAAACTCGGGAATCATGAAAAAATATATACTAATAATAACTATAATATCACTGTTTTTGTCAGGTTGTGAGAAAGATCCCTATGCTGATTTTTCTGCTTCGGCAAAAGTTGTGGATATTGATGAAATAATATATTTCACTAATCTATCCCAGGATGCAGAGTATTATGAATGGGATTTTGGGGACGGCACAATTTCATCACAAAGGAATCCCAGCCATAACTACAGTGCCGAAGGTATATATACAGTGTCGCTTACTGCTTACAGGGATTCCAGGCTGTACGACAGGGCATATATGAATATAGAGGTACTGATGCCTACCATGCTTGAAATTACGGTTCTTGAGTATTATGATGAGTATCCCGTGAGTGATGCCAGTGTTATTCTGTACCCCAGCCGTTATGACTGGGACAACGAGACAAATGCCCTTGTAGAGGGATTTACGGATAACAATGGAGTAGTTACATTTACGGGACTAAGTCCTGTTTCCTACTGGATAGATGTATGGCATACCAATTATAACAATTATAAGCTGGCCGAGGAAGATGAGTACTGGATAAAAACTCTTCCTCTTGTTAAGAACAGTCTGAATACATTTATAGCATACGTTGATGAAGTGGAGCCCCCGGCCAAAATAAAAAGCACGGAAATAAAACGTGACAGAAAAATGAACAATTACAAAATAAATAGAGAGGAGAGAACGTTTAAAAATAAACCTTTACAGGATTCGTCGACACATAAGTAGTGGGTTTGTAGCGATTATTATGTATGTTGAAAAGCCGGAATAATATTTTTTTCCGGCTTTTTTTTATGAGCACAATTTATTTGACTAAATAAGTTATAAATTTTTATATTTGCATTCCGATCATGATCGATTGGGTAAACTTACTCCGTAAAAAACTGCCGAAGTGGCGAAATTGGTAGACGCGCATGTTTCAGGGACATGTGCCTGCAAAGGCATGAGGGTTCGAGTCCCTCCTTCGGCACTCATTCAGCCCAGGTGACGGAAATGGTAGACGTGCATGGTTGAGGGCCATGTGTCCGATTAGGGACGTGCAGGTTCAAGTCCTGTCCTGGGCACAAAAAAATATATAGATTTTGTCCGACTTACATTGCAGACATAAAGTTTTATCTGACTTAAAATGTATATATCATTAAAATTGAACTAAGAAGTATTCCTTTCGAAAAGCCAAATGGCATTCAATCTCCTGCAACCTGACTACCACACATATGTACCCACAGCCCCTTTCTCCAAAACAGTTGAAACACTTTTTCCGTTGAAACGGATGTTAAACTTCTGAAGCGTATTTGCATCATTGAGGACAATCAGAACTTTCTGCCCCGAGGGTGTTTTAAACGACACATTAGGCAAGTTGGCCGGTATACTCGAGTCGATTCTTACAGAGCCCGGACGTACAAACTTTGCAGCATGAGCAAGAATATAATAGGCTGGATTCCGGGTTATTTTGTTTCCATCGATGGTAATGGTACCCAGGCACCTGTCGCACCCACCACGGTCGGTGTGTGGTTCGTAGTTCGGGTCGGCAGCCATGTTCCATTCCAGTACATTGCGGCACCAGTTGCGCATACCTCCAATAATGAGTGTACGCACGTGCCATGCCAGGTCCTCCTTCAAATTACCAGGGGCTCCCACCCACTGCTCAGTAAAGTAAAGGTTTTTGTCCGGAAAGGCGTTATGAACTCCCGATAAGGTATCAATAGTCCCTCCATACAAATGAAATGCTGAGCCATCAATATATTTTGCTGCTTCCGGGTCATTAAAAATGGTAAGCGGATAATCGGGCCTGTCAGCATTATGGTCGTACACGATAATTTTGGTATCGATGCCGGCAGAAACAAAGGCAGGGCCGAGACTTTTCTTAATAAACAATGCCTGATCCCCGGCAGTCATGTACATACTGGGGTTGTTGCCCGCATGCAAAGGTTCGTTCTGAACGGTGATAGCATCGATTCGGATACTTTCAGCCCTCATTGCCAGAATATATTTCACGAAATATTTAGCATAGGCATCAAAGTACTCCTGTTTAAGGCTTCCTCCGCGAGTATCGTTATTGGTTTTCATCCATGTGGGGGCACTCCATGGTGAACCCAGGATTTTGATGCCAGGATTAATAGCCAGAATTTCCTTTAACACAGGAATAAGGTGAAGCTTATCGTATCCCAGGTCGAATTTGGTCATTTCCACATCTGTTTCACCTGCCGGGAGGTCATTGTAGGAAAAAACTTTTTCATCCATGTCAGATGCACCAATACTTACCCTGAGATAACTCACACCAATACTATTGCCATCGGTTGAGAAAAGTTCTTTTAACAAAGCAGTCCTGCTGGCAGCATCCATTTTATGAATAAGTACGGCGCTGCCGCCAGTGAGACAATTCCCAAATCCGTCAATCGTCTGATAGGTTTTGGCAGTATCAACTTCAATCGTCGGGTATTGATTGCTTTCTGAACTAAATAGCAAACTCAAATCCTGTTGTTGAAACAAGATTTTTGATTCGGGACTGGTAAGCCAAAAAGCCACATCGGTTTTTATATTTTTTGGCGGAGTATCGGTCACCAAAGGTTTGATTTCCGATTGTGCTTCATCTTTATATCCTAATAAAAGGATAAACACTACAAGTATTGCAGAACGGAATTTTAATGTTGGTTTCATAATTTTGACTTTATATCGAATTCACGTCAATTATTATTTTTCAGACCAGGTAATTCATCCGATTTTATAAGGGAATTATTAATGTAATAATTCATGAAATACTTGATATCACTTTTAAAATTGTGCTTAAAAACAGTGCCGTTTACTTTCAGTATCCCATTTTCAATCACTAATATCTCAGCAGGATAATTCTGCAACATATCATCGGCCAAAATTGCTATTTCATTATTTTTTTCATCAGTGATAGTGATTTTTAGTTTATTTTCAGCCCGTAATACCGATTTAAGGTAATCGGAACTGTCCGGTTTGCCGGCCAGGTAAGAAATTACAGTCACTATTGATTTTTTAGCTTGTGGTTGAGAACCTGCAGGAAAAACTTCAAGTTTTATATCACCAATGCCTGTTGTCCCCTTGGTATAAAAAATAAAATGAAAATGCGATTTATCACCGGGTTTTATACGGAAACCTGCGTCGGTTAAACCAGGAGCTTTGCATCCTGCCGGGTCACACAAAACTGTTAGCCATGCCGAAGGTTGACCGGAATAGTCAATTTGCCATTTAAAGTATTTTGAAGTGTCTGTTTGATTTATAATATCAATAATTGCTTCTATTCCGGAATCAGGTTTTACGATTTCCTGTTTAATGATTTTATATTCAGGCAATAAGTTCAGGTTGATTTTTTCTGATGGTTTTACAAGGCTCAGGGCAACATTACAGGCATTTTCAAATGCTTCTTCGATTCCGCCCTCGTAATTGTCGTTGCCGGCTGAAAAAACAACTTTTTTGGTTTTCTGGTCTATTACAATAATAAACGGCAAATTAAACGAAGTTCCATAATAATCATGATAGTAGGAATTTCTTGCCGGGAAACTGAAACTGTATTTATACCCCGGGAACCATTCTTCCCATTTTTTCATTTCGTTGCAGGTTATTTGATCACCCCTGTACATTAGCGGTGCCCAAAAAGAAATACTCTTGAAGTTGAATTCCATGAATTTCCCAACCTTTGGCGCTATTTTTTTGCAATTGATGCAATCGAATCCATCGTACATAATCATTAAAGGGCGGTCTTCGTTTAGCAATTCGTAAATATTTTGTGAAATGCCCTCGCAATTGGTTTCAGTTCTGTTTTCCTGGATTTTATTTAATCTCAGCGTAGGCATAGGTTTAATTTGTCCTATAAGTGAAAAAATATTTGACAGTAAAAGTGATATAATAACAAAGTATTTCGGTTTCATATATTTAATTTATTAATTGTTGATTAAAAATTGTTCTGTTTCTGAATTTCATAAATAAAAGTGTTTGGTAACCGGCCGGA
>CAZOLY010000067.1:0-16800 GCA_964580815.1 uncultured Bacteroidales bacterium | reverse complement strand
GGGCTCCATTGGTTTCAGGCAGTGAATCAAAAATTAGTATCCTGCTGTTGCCGAATTCAGCTATCGCAACTTTGCCGTCAGTAGTCACGGTGGCTGCTACAGGCGTATTCATTGTCGAATCGGAAGTCCCTGATGTAGCAATACCAAACTGGTTATGGCCGATTACCACTGTTGCAGATTCCCCGTTTGAGACAGGAATGGAATCGTAGATGAATACATCATGACCGTATGCATTGGCAATTAATAATTTGCCATCAGGAGAATAATTTACTCCCCAGGGACTGTTTAACTGGTTGGCCTGGCTTCCCGCTGTCCTTGTAGTAAAATCCGGCTGGCCTATTACAACATCTGCCGTAGCACCATTTGTAACCGGGATGCTGTTCCAGACAAGAACCCTGTGATTAAAAAATTCAGCAACCAGCAGTTTTCCCCCGGGAGAGACCATTACTCCGCATGGATACCACAGGGAGGTACTGCTTGTACCCTGCAGCGTCGAAAAGAAATCGGGCTGTCCCAGTACCACGTCTGCCGGCTGTCCGTTTACGACGGGAACCGAATTCCATATCAATACCCTGTTCTGGCTGCCACAGGCTGCGATTAATTTATTACCATCGGGACTCCATGCCACACCGTCAAAAAATTGGGAATATGAAGTATTTGGCCCGTTATTAATATAAAAAAAATCGGGATTCCCTACCTCGACATCCGCAGGCTGCCCGTTGGAAACGGGGATCTTATACCATATCTTCACCGATCCGCCTGTTTGCTCAGCCACAGCCAGCATGCCTTTTGAACTTATGGCACTATATGATGGTCCATAAGTAATGGTATCGCTTGTGCTCGTATATTGAGTATGAAAATTGGGCTGGCCTATTACCAGGCTTGCATTTTGAAAATTAGTGAATGTTTGCTGTGAAAATACATTTATTACTGCAGCAAATACGGCCAAAAGGGAAATTAATTTTTTCATGGTTACGTTTTAATTCGATGCATACGGTGCATGATCTTTAATATATTTCGGGAACGAAAGTCTGGTCTGTTATAGGTGGCCTTATATATCCTTCCCTTTCCTGGCGCGGCGGAAGTTTGACCGGACTGGGAGTGAGGTCCTCGTAAGGTATGAGGCTCAGCAGGTGGTGGATACAGTTCAGCCGTGCCCTTTTCTTATTGTCGGCAGGCACAACATACCAGGGTGCCTGCTTTATGTCGGTATATCTGAACATCTCATCTTTTGCCATCGAATACTCTACCCATTTTTCACGCGATGCCATATCCATGGGACTTAACTTCCATCTCTTTGTGCGGTCGTCAATCCTCGCCCTGAACCGGCGTTCCTGCTCTTCATCCGACACCGAGAACCAGTACTTAATTAAAAATATCCCCGACCGTATGAGCATCCGCTCAAACTCGGGGCATGAACGCATGAATTCCCTGTACTCCTCTTCGCTGCAGAATCCCATAACATGCTCCACGCCTGCACGGTTATACCAGCTGCGATCAAAGAGCACCATCTCTCCGGCTGCAGGGAGATGGGGAACATAGCGCTGAAAATACCACTGTGTCTTCTCCTTCTCAGTAGGAGTGCCCAAAGCAACAACGCGGCATATTCTCGGATTTAACCTCTGTGTTATCCGCTTGATAACACCTCCCTTGCCTGCAGCATCACGGCCCTCGAAGATGACTACTACTTTTATTCCCTTGCTTTTTATCCATTCCTGGAGCTTCACAAGCTCAATCTGCAGCTTAACAAGTTCCTTATTATAGAATTTATTGTCTATGGTCCGGTCATCTTTCTCCCTGGGTTCTATATGTTTTAACTTCCTGCTGACTGAACCTGCTTTCTCCCCGGGTTCCTGATGCTTTAACTTTTTGCTCTCCGGATCGACCTTCTCAGCCTTTGTATCTTTCTTATGTTTTTTATGTTCTTTTTTCTTTTTCATAATGCCGGCATTTATATTATTTGAGTTTTTCTATTGAATGACCAGTTTTTCAATAAAACAAATATAATTATTACAAATAATATATTTGGTTGCTGCCAATATAATTTATAGTTTCCTCATTGTCCTTTTAACGGTTTACCTATAAAGCAAAGCGATATGATAGTTTAATAAGAAAAATATCATAAGGGTAGATACTGAAAAGCTCCTTCACATTATTCACGAATGCAAATCGGCCATCAGTTTTTTCGTCAAACCTGTTTTGCGACCATACCAGGTAAAGCGTTGAACCGGGCAAATACTCCCAACGCAAGACAAGGTTCGAGTTAAAATCAAAATGATTGAAGTCAGGATTATCAAATGAATAGTCAACATATCCGTCTCTGTTTTCATCTATTGTATATATATTGTCACTGTCGTTAAATCCCAGCTGCTCTTCTGAATACTGAACATAACGGTTATCAATATCATCGGCTTTTGAGTCGTTTATATATTTCAGGTCACGGTATTTGCCTGCAGATATAAAGGGCATTCCATAATACTGAACAGTGAAGTCAGGCGTTATGTTATAATTTAGTCTTACAACCATGCTTGCCTCTGTACGTTCGATATTTCCCCTTATATATCTTTGTCCGTTCAGGTAATCAATATTGTCAACGTAGGCAATTTTATTGTGTGATTTCTGATAGGTGGGTGCTACCGAAAAATTAAGTGCGTCTGATATATGCACTGCCATTCCAAAATTATAGTACTCACCGAATGCCGTATTATGATCAAGGATGTACAGGGAATTATTAAAAAAGAACATGATTTTCTTCCTGTGGTCTGTTTCAAGGTAGGAGAAGATTTGAGTATCCCCGTCATTCAGCAGTGAAGGGCCCCCTCTGAGTTCCTCTGTAGAAATGGATTTGCCTCCCCGGGTGATTCCGCCCCCCAGCTCCCAGAAATTTTTGAAATCACAGTGAGCATCAAAAGAACCTCCTGCATATCTTCTTTCTGCTCCGAATGTAAGTCCGTACCATTGTGCAAAATTAAGGTTTAAATTCCTGAATATGCTGAAAGGCTCATTTTGAAAGAAGCCAACCCATGCAACCTGCTGTATTTCGTCATTTTCCCGGAGATAACCGATATCATTAAGGTTAAGCCCCGGGGAACGCCAGGTTAACAAAATAGTATAAAGCCATTTTTTGTTGCCTGCCCTGCCATATTCTATTGTTCCTCCCATACCATTTAAACAGGTTAATGTGGAATCGGCCTTTAAGTGCCTGGCATCAGCCCGCTGGAAGAAATGCGGGGCAGAAGTCTGGGTCTCATAAATAGCTTTTTCACTGCCCATAATATGACTGAATCCTGCCAGGAAATTGAAATAGTATGTCTTGTCTTTCCATTGATGGTTAAAGTTTATGCCTCCCGTATAGGCAGAACGATGCATAATATTTTCAAGTTCAATATTCGAAAGATCGCGGTTTGTGGCAGTAACCATAGCACCTATTCTTGTATTTGAGTTATTCATATCTTTCTGCACCCTCCCTGCAAAATAGTTCGTGAAAGGTTCTATTTCCTCCGTTTTGCGCTGCCCGTATTCTTCAACTTCAGCTTTTTCCCTTTCCGTAAAACTCTCGAGAACACCTATTGACCATCCTTTGCGTGTTTTACCTGTCAGTTTTAAGGCTCCCAGGATAGTAGTGCTTTTAATTGTCTCCGCATTGGCACTGTCAGGAAGATCAAGCTCTCGCCCCGGAGCTTTTCCTATTCTTCTTGAATAGAATAAATTATCATTAGATAATGGACTGCCTTCGGGCATAAAAACAAAGCTGAGGATATTGCTGCCCTCAATAAAAAAGGGACGCTTGTCCTCGAATTTTGTCTCGAAGGTAGTAAGGTTAACCTCCGAAGGGTCGGCTTCTACCTGTCCGAAGTCCGGATTAACAGTAAAATCAAGGGTCAGGTTGTTTGTGACGCCTATTTTACCGTCAACGCCTGCTGTTGCCATCAAATCGCGGCCATCGGCAAAAGGATTACCTTCTTCTTTTTCATAATGCTCATAGCGGCTAACGACATAGGGAACAATGTCTTTTTGCTTAAGCGGACTGATATTCTTAATTCCGTGCAGCTCCCCGAAGTGATGCACCCATCCGGGAGCATTGGGTGAAATGAACTGCCAGCTTGACCTTTCTTCTTTTCTGTACAGCCTTCTGTTTACCTGCAAACCCCATATATATTCCTCCTGTTTGCTGAAGCGCAGCTGGGTCAATGGAATACGCATCTCGGCAGTCCATCCCAGGCTATCAATGCCAGTCTTAACATACCATATGGGATCCCAGCTTGAATCCCAGTTGTTATCATTCGTTATTGCTTCATCGCTCTTAACCCCTGCTGCATTTACCGTAAATGAGCAGGCTGTCCGTAAATCGTGGTAGCTGTCAATATTAACCTCTATCCAGTCACCGTCAAAACCGTCGCGTCGTGACATGCGCCATACTATACTGTCGGGTGATGTATCAAAGCAACGGATGGCAACGTAAAGGTTCTCATCATCATATATTATCTTAAACTCTGTCTGCTGGGAGGGAGGTCTTTTTTCATATGGTATTCTCTGGATAAAATCCCCGCTCCATTCGACCGTGTCCCATACGCTCTCATCAATAATACCATCAATCTGCGGCGGATCAGAAGTTATCCCGGTTGTATTATATGTGCGTTTCTGGCTATATATCCCCGATATTACAGTAAACGAGATAAGTAAAGATATAATGACTCTTAACATTACGCCTGAATATAGATAGCTAACCAATAAACAACTGTTTTATTATATGAAAATAATCAAAAAAGACAGAAAGGCATTTCAAATTGTATCTATTTTAGGAATAAAGCATTCATAATGCAATTATACCTCCCGGCTTGCAGGCGTATGAAATATAAGCCACCCGGGAGCCCGTAGGGGTGCCAGCAGGTTTCATTTATCCCTGCAGGTTTGGATGAGTTTTCTATTATCGCTACTTCATTTCCGTAAGAATCGTATGCTTTAATTGTAACATGGCTCCGGGCAGCCAGATCATAGCGGATTAATGTTGAACTATTAAAAGGATTAGGGTAATTCTGATACATATGGAAACTCTCATGGTTTTTATGAGCTGGCAAACCTGTAACTGTATCATCACAGATACCGGACAATAATCCGCATATCCAGTAGTACGTGGTATCCCCGCATTCGGCTGTGGGCATTCCGGCAAATCCTTCAGTGTAACCGTTCCATGTATTGAAAGTTATCGATTCCCTGTCCAGTTCACTTATTATCTGGCTCTGGCCCTCTCTCCATTCATTGTTATTGCCATATACCACCGATTGGGGAAAGACAATATGGGCATCATAACCGGGCGACACATCCTGGATAAAAGGTATGTCCGTATTTATCCATGCTGCAGAAAACTGGGTTTTCCATTGAAGAAGGTAATCTTCATCACTCTCTCCTGTCCATATCTCGGGGATAAAACACGAAACAGCGAGTATCGATGACTGGTTAAGAAGCCAGGGCCCTGTAGCTGCCGCTGACGGCTTAAAAAATCCGGGAGCATTGCTTTCTGAGCGCGGCAGTGCATCAATGGCAAATCCTACAAGGATGCCTGTATCGTCATACACCTTTTCGGCCACGCTGTCAAAACCCTGGGCAAAAAGCTGATCAGTCATGCCCCCCTGGTTAGAAGCAGCATGGATAATTGATATCAGGTATCTTTTCTCTCCCGACTGGTCATAGAGCTGTGCCCATTTTTCAGGCCATGCCTCGTTTGCGGGATCAATAAGATACCTGTTGATCAGGTATTCAATATGTGCAACAAGCTCAGGGGCCGGATCCTCACTGCTCCCCGGAAAATCTTCCATAAACGAAAATCCGGGTGAATAGTCTGTTGACCCATAGGATTCAATATAGGGGGCGATAAGAATATTTTTATCCGCGGCAATATCGAAAAGTTCATCATGTGACAGGGCGGAGGTTTGCATAGGAGCCCAGTATGCCCAGTTATTGCTTCCTTCCGGACCCCAGTATGACATATTTATAACATTGAAACCTGCATAAATAAGTGTATTAACAGCGAACTCCCTATTGGCGGCGCTCTCCGACCATCCCAGGTGTCTCGCATCCGAAGGGTAAATAGTATAAAGGGAAGTGTTGGGAATAGCATCGAATTCATAAAATTTAATCCCATTCTTCCAGTTGCCGGTAAAAAAATATGCGCTTTTTACAGGTTGATTTTCAAATCCCGGATTGGCAAGCCTTCCCCATATATTATCATCAGCTGACAGTAAGTCGACTGTAAAAGCCAGTATTATTACTATTGATAATCGTTTCATGATACAGATAATTGAAATTTTATTTTTATCATGCACAATTTAAGAATAATTTCATAGAATTTCAGGAAAAATAAACCAGGGAAGACAATTAATGTATGAAGGATCTTTGTTATTAATTATAAACTGGTTTATCTGAGTCATGTATTACTTTTTCAATACTATCAATGAGCATTTCCGGTCTTAATGGTTTGATTATGTAATCATTAAAAGAGTTTTTCAGAATTTCGTATTTTTCATCTTCGTGTGCATAGGCAGTGACTGCAATTACAGGTATGTTCTTATCAAGTTTTCTTATTTCATTTAATGCATCAATACCGTTCATTACAGGCATTTTAATATCCATAATAATAAGAAGGTTACCCAGGTTCTTTGAGGTACGGACAAATTCAACAGCTTCCCTGCCATTTTTGGCCCAGAGTAATGATACATGATATTTTCTGAGAATATTTTTTATAAGGCTGAAGTTGTCGGGTTCATCTTCTGCAACAACGATCTCCAGATTTTTGTAACTCTCCAGTGGCTTGTGTGTTTTTCCGGATGTAATGAGTATCTTCTTTTCATGGTTTAATGTTCCCAGTGGCAAATTAAAAAAGAATGTAGTACCTTTTCCGTGTTTAGATTCCAGCCATATTTCACCTCCCATAAGATTAACCAGCCTTTTACATATAGCCAGTCCCAGGCCTGTACCCCTGTATATCTTTCGCCCGTCATCTTCAATTTTATAAAAGTGATTAAATATTTTATCAAAATCTGATTTTCTGATTCCTATTCCTGAGTCTGATACAAAAAACTCAATATTGTCGGGTTTTAAATTGTAACCGAACCTGATAAAGCCCTTTTCAGTGTATTTTTTAGCATTATCAAGTAAATTTGACAGTACCTGCTTCAGTCTGACGGGATCGTTAAATATCAATTGCTTCTGATTATATTTTTTGTTCATAAAAGTGACAGTAACTGCAGTATCATTATTAAGATTATAATAATTTTCAAGTTCTTCAAGAATTACAATTACATTAAAAGCAGATTTGTTTATAATAATTTGATCTGCCTCTATTCTTGACAGGTCCAATATATCATTGATTAAAATAAGCAATGAATCACTATTTGTATTAATCGTGTCAATATAATCCTGTATTTGCTTTTTTGTGAGGTTCTGATTTCTAAGCAATGATGAAAAGCCCACAATAGCATTTAATGGTGTACGAATTTCATGGGACATATTGGCCAGAAATGCTGATTTGAGCTTGTCCGACTCCTCTGCTTTTAGCATTGCCTTTTCAAGATCCGCTGTCCGTTCAGTAACAAGATCTTCAAGTTTGTTTCTGTGTTTTTCAAGTTCCTTGTTCTGGGTACTTATTTCTTTTTGTCTTTTTTCCAATAGAGTATATGCTTCTGATAGTTCATATGTTCTCTTATCAACTTCATTTTTCAGAATATTCTGCTGCTTTTTCCACCGTCGCTTACTGCTAAAATAAAACAGAATAGAGAACGAAACAATTGTAATTATTACAAGTATTTTGAAGATAAGGGTCTGCCACCATGGGGGCATAATGATAATTGTCAGCAGGGCTTCGTTATCAATCCATGTCCCGTCTGTATTTGTAGTTTTAACCCTGAAAATATATGTACCGGGATCAAGGTTCGTATAAGTTGCTTTTCGGTTTTTACCGTCCGTTAGAAGCCATTCTTTATTAAAATTTTCCAATTTGTAAGTGTAGAGGCGCCTTTCGGGATGCAGGAAATTTAAATCGGCAAATTCAATTGTGAAAACATTTTCTTTATAGCTGAACGTTATTGTTTTTGTATATGTTATTGAATTTGTCAGTATCTTTTTCCCGTTAACAACATCTTTATTAGTTATGCTTTTATTAAAAATTTGAAAATCAGTAAATACTATTCCCGAATTAATGTTTATAGTTTTTATATCATCAGGGTCGAACAGGTTAAAACCATTGGATCCCCCAAACAGTAACTCTCCCTTGCTGGTTTTAAAAGCGGCTTTTTCATTAAATTCGTTACCCTGTAAGCCATCGTTAATATCGTAGTTTTTAAATTTGTAATTGTAGGTTTTCGATGTTCTTTCGGTTGTTATAATAAGATTTGAAAGTCCGTTTGTTGTGCTCATCCACAAGTTATGATTATCATCCTCTATAATTGTAAGTATGACGTTTGAAGGCAGTCCGTCCTCCTGCCTGAAAATTCTAAAGCTATTGGTTTTCTTATCATACATATTTAAACCGTCAGTAGTGCCGGCCCAGATAAAACCCCTGGAATCTTCGAAAACGTCGTAAACAAAGTTATTACTTAGGCTGTTGGGATTTCTGTCATCATGCTCGAAGTACCTGAATTTTTTTGTCTTTTTATCATATGCCCTCAGTCCGTATATTGTGGCAAACCACATCAGTTTGTCCCTGTCCTCGATAACGGAAAATACATGGTCGGACCTTATCGAGGAGTCACCTTCCCCCAGGAATTGCCCGGTGACCTTTTTTGATACCGGATCAATAACATTAACTCCTCCCAGCAGTGTGCCAATCCATATTTTTCGGTCGCTGTCCTGGCATATATCCCATACTCTGTCATCGGATATAGTTGACTGATCACCCGGAATATTTTTAAGATGCTGAAACCTGCCATTCTCATAAATGTTTATTCCTCCGAAATATGTGCCTGCCCATAACCTGTCATCCTTATCCATGAATAATCCGACTATAATATTAGCACTCAGACTGTTAGGGTCATCCGGATCGTGAACATATTGCCTGAAGCTATTTTTGCTCCTGTCAAAATATATTAACCCTCCTCCGTTTGTGCCTATCCACAAGTTGCCCTTGCTGTCCTCGGCGAAATTGTCTATATCATTATACCCGTATGTCCTGGCATTATCGAGCTTTATTTTATATAAATTAAAATTAAACAGGTTTTCGTGATAATAACTTATGCCTTTTTTAAATGAACCTACCCAGATAAAATCCTGGTAATCCTTGTAAATGCTTGTAATAGCATTGTCAACCAGGCTTCTTTCATTAAACGGATTATTCAATACATACCTGATACTGAAATCCCTTTTGTCTATAATGTTTATTCCCCCATGGTCGGTGGCTATCCATATTAATCCGCTCTCATCCTGTATCACACCGGTAACAGAATTATTATTAAGCCTGCATTTTTCTGACTCCGTATTAAAATATCTGACTTTATCTTTGTCAGTATCATAGTAAATAATGCCGGAAGCATTATCCTTGTCAAATATCCAGATATCATTATCCCTGTCGATGAAAAACCGGTACAGGTTATGAAACTTCTTGACCAGTTTTACACTGTCAATAATAAGATAGTTGTCCCTGTGCAATTTATAGAGGTAAGAATTTGTGCAGGCAATCCACAGGCTTCCGTCATTGTCGACATCAATATAAGATACTGTTTTTGAAGAATCTATATGCGGGAAATAAATCCTGAATAATGAATCGGCGGATACAATATATTTATATATGCCATCCCTGTCATTTGCATATATAATGTTTTTATTCTGATCATACGTGCAGTACCAGAGGCTTCGGACAGGCACTGTAACCCGATTATTAAAGAGGGCTTGCCTGTGTGAGAACATTTCAGTCTCAGGATCGAAAATTTCAATATAGTCGCCTGCCGCTATCCAGATGTTGCCATTATTATCTTCAAACAGATCATTAATAATATTGTCCCTTATTGAATTGCTGTCATTTATATTCTTCTTAAAGACTTTGAATGAGTAACCGTCAAATCGGCAAAGCCCCTCCCAGGTACCTATCCATATAAATCCCTTTTTGTCGCGCATAAAGGTCTGGATGTGGTTATGTGAAAGGCCCCGGGATTTGTCAATGTTTGTAAAAAGATAATTTTTTTCCTGGCAGAATAGTCCCTGGAATATAGCTATGAGCAGCATTATGAAAATGAAGCGTTTCATTCTTTATTTGCCTTTCTTTGTCTAAATATTTGACAGGGTTATAGTATATGAAAGCAATCAGTGAAATGAAACCTTAACAGTCTTACTAATATAGTATTACTAATTTAATAAATTTTATGCTATTATTTACATTCAGTGGCAGGCAATTTCAATATTTAACATATCTGTAATCATTCTCCCATAAGTTTGACAACTTTTGGCTCAATAGCTTCGGCCCATAGGCGGTAGCCTTTTTCAGTCGGATGCAGGTAGTCGTACATGATATCCCTGGTAAGGATACCATCATCCGTAAGAAAATGACTGTTAATATCGAGATAATAGATTGTTCTGTTATCAGCAACTCTTGATGCCAGTATGCTGGCCGTGGCATTCTTCTGACGCTGTGCCGTAGGTATGGAATCCCGCGGGAAGATGGCCAGGAGGAGTATTTTTGTGGAAGGAAGCTCACTGCGCAGCACCCTGCATATCTTTATTATCCCGTCGGCAATCTCTTCAGCTGTATTGTCCTCTCCATTGGAGTTGTTTGTGCCGATCATAAGTATAGCAAGTTTTGGGGATATATTTTCAAAGTCGGAATGCTCAAGCCTCCAGAGCACATGTTGTGTCCTGTCCCCCCCGAATCCCATATTTACTGCATTTCGCGGCTCGTAATATTTGTTCCAGCATTCAAGTCCGATGTTTTCCCATCCGTGTGTTATCGAATTGCCAATGAAAAGAAGGTCAACATTTCCTTCTTTTAGCCGCTCATTAACCGCTTCGTGGCGCGGCATCCACCATTCAACAGCCCATTCCTCGGTCTGGATGACAGGAGTGACTGCTGAATGAACCTTTGTTTCGACTTCCCTGAAGGCAACCTTTTGTTTATGTGAGCATGACATATAAAAAATAATTACAGTCAGCATAATCATAAATATTACAACATACCTTTTCATGATTTTAATTTTTAAGTGGTTAATAATTTTGATTTAATGACCTGCACTATAATTATCGAACAGGGAAAGAACTTCCTCTTCACTCAGAATACGTTTATATATCCTTATATCGTCTAACTTCCCGTCAAAATAGGTAGCACTGGTATAATTATCCGTAAAGGAGCGTCCAAAATAGATTAGATTGGTGACAACATCAAGGACCAGCTTTTCATCAAGCATACCTTCAAGCATACCGTCAATATACATGCGGGGATTTGTCGTATCGCTTCCTGAATCGATATACAGATGATGCCAGATCATATCATTATCAAAGGCCATTTTCGGATTGTGCATCTCAATTACGGCCGTATCATTAATATAGCCGTAGGTTTTTGTAGCCCCTGAAGTCATATCAACTTCGCTGCGGAAAGCATTGGTCCCATAATCAAAGATCACATAAGCTTTGCCTATCTCATTGTTCTTATGAGCAAACCATAGTGATATTGCTATCGGATCATAATCTCCTATTTCAGCCAGCATAAAATCATCAATGCCGTCAAAATGAAGCGCACTGTTAGGATTACCATACCTGTCTTCCGTAATAACTGGATTACCGTATAGCGTGCCGTTATTGCCATTTCCGCTTGAATCCAGGGCATTTCCGTCAAGCATATAATGTGCTATGATATCGCCAACAGCACTGATATCTTCATCATCAGACTGGCAGGCTATAAAAATAAACAGGGGAATAATTAAATACAGGATCTTTCTCATGGTTTACAAATTTATTTAAACAAATCTTCATCTCTTATAAGCATCAGTATTGCAGAATGGGGAACGATAACATACTTTTCTTTATTGAATTCAATTTCCCAGCCGCTTTTCTGGAGATAAATTGCAAGATCACCTTCTTTGGGCTGCAAAGGGACATATTTAACCTCATCACTTTTATTTTTCCACGGCTCGTCAATTTCATTAATCGCAGGTATAGGATATCCGGGTCCGACCTTTAGCACAAAACCGCTATATATTTTTTCGTTTTCCTGTACTCCCGGAGGCAGATATAGTCCTGTTTTGGTCCTGTCCTGTGGGGATTTGGGTTTTATTAGAATCCTGTCGCTTATGAGGATGAACTTATCCAGGTTTTGCTCGCCGATTTCAAGTGTCATGTTTTGCAATTTGAAATACATACAAATATACAAATTGAAATATTAAATTCATGGCGCCTGAATAATAATATAGGTACAGGTGCACTATTTAACGGTTTTACAATAAAACATTAAATTTATTGTTTGTAAATTGTAAAATAAAAATTCCAGGATCTTGAAAAAGGTTGCTATTATAGGTTCAGCAGGAATACCCCCACGATATGGAGGATTTGAAACATTAACCCAGAATCTTGTCACCGCATTGCAATCAAGATTCAGATTTGTTGTTTATTGCAGCAGGAGGCTTTACGATAAAAAGGAACGGGTAAATCACAAATACAACGCCAAACTAGTGTATCTTCCTGTAAATCCGAATGGCCCCCAAAGCATTATATACGATATGATGTCAATGATCCATGCGGCAAGAAATGTTGATATTATTTTAATCCTGGGTGTATCAGGCTGCCTTTTCCTGCCTTTGGTGAAATTGTTGTCAGGCAGAAAAATCATAACCCATATTGACGGACTGGAATGGAAGAGGAAAAAATGGAACCCCCTGGTGAAGCTGTTTCTCAGGTTATCGGAATCACTTGCAATAAAATATTCTGATGAGATTATTGCTGATAACGAGGCTATAAAGTCTTATATTATGAGTACATATAATATAGTGCCACAATTAATTGGATACGGAGGAGAGCATGCCGGATTGCTTTCAGATGATGCGGGCATTAAAAATAGATTTTTTGATGCCGGCAAAAATTATGCACTTGCCATATCAAGGATAGAGCCTGAAAATAATATACACGTTATATTGAATGCTTTTTCAGATTTACCCTCAAGGAATATTGTTGTTGTCGGCAACTGGAGTAACAGCAAATACGGCAGAAGGCTGCGCAATAAGTATAAATATTGTGACAATATTTTTATGTATGATCCTGTTTATAATCAGAATATCATTAATCTGCTTCGCTCAGGGTGTGATATATATATTCACGGATATACTGCAGGCGGGACCAACCCTTCACTCGTTGAAGCTATGTATACGGGTAAGCCTGTAATAGCTTATGATGCCGTTTTTAACAGGATAACAACAATGAATAAGGCATTTTACTTCAAAAGTAAGGAAGACCTGGTATTGCTTTTAAACAATACAACAGCGCAGGCACTCGATAAAAACGGGAGATATATGAAAGAGATAGCTATGAGAGAATATAATTGGAAACTGGTATCGGAAAAATATGCCAGCTTGTTCATGTAGTGGTGGGAAAATCTTTTAGGAAAACTGATTTAAAGATTTAACTTTGCTTACACAGGATGTGAAATTACATGATTATTAAGAGACTGATGTACAGATTAAGATTAACCTTTTTACTACTGTCATATGTCATATATCTTAATGCCCAAATTCAATATCATGGAAGACCTCATAAATTATCCTGCCCGGGGCTCAAGGATATGCCGGTTATTGATCTGACATTAAAGGAGACAGCTGAAGCTGTAAAGTCTGATAAAGAAAGTAAACCTTCAAGGTTAAAACCGGATGAATTTGCTTATACAATAGAGGTGGCCTATGATTACAGCAATTGTGGCGTATGGGATACTCTTAATAATGGCATGAAATTGTGGAGGTTAGGAATTTACTCGGAAGGGGCACATTCTATAAACTTGATTTTCAGGGAATATCATATAGCAAATGGAGTAAAGGTTTTTATTTATGACAGTAGCCAGGCCCACATACTGGGAGCGCTGACAAGCAGGAATAATAAAGCAGGAGGTATTCTGGCAACAACACCTGTTCCCGGTGATTTTATTTATATTGAGATGCAGGTGCCGTCATTTATCGATGATCCCGGACAATTAAAAATTGAACGGGTAGGAATAGGATATGAAGATATAGCCGGAGATACCAGGCTCAAAGATGAATGGTACGGCATCTCGGGATCATGTAATGTTGATATTAATTGTATTGAAAATCAGGAGATCCAGAAGAACAAGCGTTCTGTTGTCCGTATAATATACCTCGGAACTGAAAGATGTACGGGAACGCTGGTTAACAATACCAGCAATAATGGGCGTCCGCTGGTTTTAACGGCACAACACTGCTTAAAAACAGATTTTATGGCAAATACTGCTATCTTTTATTTTGGATATGAAAGCCCGTATTGTGACGGTCCTGATGGAAACACCCTTAAATCAGTATCAGGCAGCAGCCTTATTGCAACGACTGATAATAACCTTGATTTTTCACTCGTTGAATTATCTGCCGAACCACCCTTTAATTACTGGCCATATTATGCAGGATGGAATAACCTGGATGTACCCCCGGAAAACTCATACTCTATACATCATCCCAGGGGAGATGTTAAAAAGATTGCTGTTGATGATGATCAGGCAACAACAGGCGATTATGGTGAAGGCTACGACCTTTTTACACACTGGCTTATATCTGACTGGGAGATGGGAACCACTGAAAAAGGATCCTCGGGTGCACCTTTGTTCAACCAGAACGGGAGACTGGTAGGAACACTGACCGGCGGCGATGCTGATTGTGAATTGTCAGTAAATGATTATTACCAGAAACTTTATAATTCGTGGGATGACTATCAGAATAATAACCGGCAGCTAAAGTTCTGGCTTGATCCATCGAGCTCAGGTGCGGCGGATATTGAAGGGTTTGACCCCTATGAATCATTATGGCAGAGCGGAGATACAATTTCAAATTTGAAGACCGGGGAAACCCCGGCACTCGCAAGGGGTGACATGGACTGGGGATACCTGTCGGGACACAACTCCGATTCGATACAGCTTTTTGCAGAAGAATTTAACATTTCCGGACAAAAGAACCTGTTTGGGGTATTCCTGAATGTTGCAAAGCTAAACTACTCATCCGGGAACTCAAATGTCAATATAATAGTATGGAACGGCAGTACTGAACCTTCCCGGAAAGTTGCTGAAAAAGAGGTGTTAATGGTTGATATGGTGCCGGATGAATTGAATTTTATTGAATTTGATTCTGTTATTGGAGTTTATAGCAGCTTTTATGTCGGATGTCAGCTCAACTATGACAATCCCCTTGATACTTTTGCCCTTTACATGAGTGAGAATAATGGAAGTAATACTGCCTTCATATTTGCAGATGATCACTGGATGTCTTTATATGAATATACTTCAGGCACTGTTTCAGCATCATTTGATATACGGCCGTTAATATTTGATTCAATTGAAGCACCTTTTAAATATGATACAACATTGTCAACAGGTGATATTAAAATTATACCTGTTATGTCAGAAAATGTCGTTAAAATAGAATTATATGAATGGCCTGAAGAAGAAGTGATAGTTAATATTTATTCATTAAACGGACAGCTGATGGCTGCTAAATCATATAAATATGCTGATAAGATAATTAAACATAATGTAAGTAATCTTAAAAACGGAATCTACCTGGTGCAGGTACTTTATAAGCGTTTTATAAATTCAGAGAAGATACCTGTAATAAGATAATAATAACTTGATACAAATTTTCTATTATAAGACAATGAAATTATGTAAATTAGTTAGAAGAAAAAATTTAAGCTATGAAATTATTTAAACAGACGAAGAACACGGTTATTATTCTGGTATCAGCATTTTTCTTTAACCTTGCCCTGCTTAATAATATTTATTCACAGAGTCCCGAAAGGTATCTTCAGATAAACGGTAATGCCGAACTGGATATGAAACCCGTCTCAAATGCCATAGTTACACTTTACGAAAACAATGCAGAGATTAGTTCAGTAAAAACAGGTTCCAACGGACTTTTTTCATTTAAACTTGAAATGAATAAAGATTATGTCATTGAGATTGCTAAAAAGGGATATATGCCAAAAAGGATCAGGTTTATAACAAATATTCCCGATGAAGAGACAGGAATATGGGTAAGGGAATTCGCAGTAGGTCTGGTTAAATACTGCGAAGGGATTAATTATTCGGTATTGAATGATCCGGTGGATGTTATAAAGTACAGTGTTAAAAGAAAAGATTTTGATTCTGACAAGACCTTTGTTTACAAGGTCAAACCCAGGCTGGAAAATCTCTACATAGAAGTTGACCAGTGTATAACAGACAAGTATAATAAAGCCCTGGATGAAGCCGACAAGCTGCTGGAGCAAAAAAAGTATGACGAGGCAAAAAGCAGGTATGAAGAGGCGCAGGAAATGTACCCCAATGAAGAGTATCCCGGAGAGCAGATAAATAAAATAGCTGATATGGTTACTAAGGACAAGAATATAGACAATTTATATAATAACACTATAAGCGAGGCGGATGCTTTATATGCCCAGGGCAGGTACGATGAAGCCCTGATAAAATACAAAGGGGCTATGATGCTTAAGCCCCAGGAGATGTATTCAAAGCAAAAAATAAGTGAGATAGAGTCACATGCGGCAAATTTGGAGGCAGAGCAGCATGCTAAGAGTGATGCAGATACCAAGTATAACAACCTTATATTAAAAGGTAACTCAGCTATG
>CAZOLY010000066.1:0-16905 GCA_964580815.1 uncultured Bacteroidales bacterium | reverse complement strand
TGGATTATTCAGTGAAGACATTGATTTTAAAACAAAAAGGCTGCTGGGAAATTTCCCGCAGGCCTATTCTCACCTCGCATTAATTGAAACCGCAATTAATTTGTCTTTAAGAGGTGAAAAGAATCATGAGGAGTCTTTTAAGACCCTTTGCTAATCTGTAATCATCCTGTCTTACGACCTTACTACCCGGATTTATTGTTGCGAACAAATCACTCTTTGCGGCCAGGATAAGGAAAAGTCAGTTTCATAAATAGTGAAATATTAATAAAAAATTGATAACATTGTCAGTAAATATAAATATTTCAACCGGAAAGCATGAACGATTTCGTCATGGAAAATAAGGAATCAGCAGGTGAAGGTATTAAGAGAATAATCAATGAACAGATAGATAAAGCATTAGGTCACTTTGAAGCAGATATTGATGAGAAGTTCGATGAATCGGTACATGAGATCAGAAAATGCGTGAAGAGGATCAGGGCAGCCATAAGGTTAATAAAGGATGTTGCAGGCAAGAACCTTTACAGGTATGAGAACTATTTTTTTCGCGATATTAACAGGAATCTTTCAGAAATAAGAAGTATTGCAGTAATTATTGAAACACTGAATAAACTTGGTTCCGGCGATTTAAATAATGATTACAGGACCTTAATAACTCACTTTTCAGGACTTAAAGACAAGATCATATATAAGCTTTGTATGCAGGAAAATCGTCTGATGCTTGTGCATGAGATGCTCAGCGAAGGAAAAGAAAGAACAAGGCTTATCCCTGCCAAAGGGATTAACATAGAAATTCTGCTAACCGGCTTTCTGAGGGTTTATAACCAGTGCCTGGAGTGTATGCTGACTGCGAAGAATGAACCTGGGGCTGCTAGTTTGCACGAGTGGAGGAAGAAAATTAAATATTTGTACTACCAGTTTCAGATATTAAATCCTATCCTGTCCGGTGATTTATTAATCTATGAATCACAACTTGACAAGCTGTCAGAATACCTTGGCACAGATCATGATCTTGCAGAACTTGAGGACTCCCTTGCCGGCAATCCTGGTGTTTATGGCAGTAAAGACAAATCCTGTTCTATAATGAACAAGGTGGACGAATCAAGGCAGGAAAAACAGAAAGTCCTGTTTGCAATTGCCGGTGATATATTCGATGAAAAGCTGAAAGTTAACATTAACAAGCTGGCAAGAGGCTGAAAATTAATGACGGCTGTCAAACTCGGCAATTTTATTGATGATGGGCTGTTCAGCATCAAAGTACATCTGCCTGATAAACTCATCATTAAAATTGTAGGTCCTTTCTTCAATGCTCATTACATCAATCCTGTCAAATAACATTTCTTTTGCTGTTTTGATATCTTTTCCGTAGATATGATATGAATCGGCCTGCCAGTTCATTCTTGCCAGTTTTACGGTCTTCCCCGTACGTTTTGCGATGCCTTCGGCGATTATTTCCCTGTTGAATTGTATGAATCCGAACATATTCATAAAACTGGCACCCCAGGCATCATTACTTCTGAAACGTATATTGCAGTTCAGCCATTGAACACCTTCTTCATCCTCGATGATCCGGTACCACAGGGATTGGAGACATGGCGGATCGTAACAGTCCGTGTCAAGGTTGGGCATCCATGTGATCATCTGTGCCTGCCGCGTGAAGGGTTGTTTCGATAGTTTATCAATGATGTTTTCAACCTGGTTTATTTTAAAATACCCTGTTTCCGCTGATTTACCGTTCTTTAATTCTTTCCAGGCTCCATAATTCTGAAGCCTTCCATGGTATGTATATTCCCACCTTGTATCATCGGGGTCATTAATGTTCTTTACCCAGTGATCTTTATAACCCTTAAGTTCAAGTACATATTCTTTAAGATCGTCAATACCCCCCGGGAATGCCATATGTATCATCGGATCG
Organism: uncultured Bacteroidales bacterium; assembly: GCA_964580815.1. Taxonomy (GTDB): domain Bacteria; phylum Bacteroidota; class Bacteroidia; order Bacteroidales; family UBA10428. The sequence continues at coordinate 14,993 of CAZOLY010000066.1, read as the reverse complement.
CTTTCCGGCTCCAGCACGGTAATATTCATTGTGCAGTCCAGGCTCAAAGGATCCCCTGGCTTGTCGTATTGCGTTTTAAACCTTATGCCGTGATTGTAAAGCTTTATTAATGCAGTCTCATAAGCCTGAGCCAGGGATTTTGCCTGGACATAGATGACAGGTATGTTTTTCATATTTTTTGAAATTTGATTTATTCAAATTTCAAAAATATTATCTATTCATGTATGTTTTTTTTAAAAATGATATTCACAAGTTATCAAGATCAGTTATTTTACCACAGCAAGTGCCTGGTCAACAGATTTCAGCAAAGGGCCGCACGACACTTTTTCTCCCACAGCCTCTTTCATCCATATCTGGGGAGTGAGACGCCCCTGTGTATATATTCTTTGCACCTCTTCCGCAAAGTTCCTATCTTCTATATACTTTTCTATCTGGAACTGAATTAGCTGTCCGACCGGATAGGCAGATAAGTACAGGGGATAGCTGATCATATGCGAATAAATTGCGAGTATGGTCTGATCCTTTATGCCAAATGTCTCGGCATAATATTTATTCCATACATCTTTGGCAATAGTTAATACGGCCTCCTTAAGCTCACCGGCTGTAGCATCGGGATGTTCATAAAGCCATTTCCAGACATTCATATCCACAAGCGAAACACCCATAATTTCGTAACATGACCATGCAATATCCAGTGCCATGAGTTCATCATTAAACTCCTCCTTTGCTTCTACTCCCAGCATCTCAAGGTCCCTCTTCTGGAAGATAAATGCCAGGGCTTCGGTGAAAGCAGTGCTGGGCACTCCATGCATAAGGTAGTAATCCATATCATAAAGGGACAGGGTTTGTTCAACATTATGACCGAGTTCGTGCATTGCAACATTGAATCCCTGGTAGTTCATGCCTCCTTTTTCAACTCTTGTTCGCAGGTGTGCCTTGTCCGTACGCATTTCTGAGCCCCATGCATGACCTGCCCCGCGTGAGGGGTCAACGATTATTTTGGAGGCTATGTACGCGGCCTTGGCACTGGTAAATCCGAGGTCGGTCAATATTCTTGGTATATCTTTCTCAAAAGCATCACTTGTGGGGTACCTGGTCTTTGTAAGTTTATTTAGCTCTTCTTCTGAAACACTCTTTACAGGGCCGAAGCCGTTATACCACAGATCAAAGGGTTCAAGCTTCCTTCCCAGCCTTTTACTTATAAGTGAGGCCACCTTCTTCACCTGGTCAGAAGAGACAAGTTCAACAAACAGTTCCTCAACCTCTTTCTGCGGTATTTCCATATCCAGCTCAAAGGAGCGAATGATATTATCGGGATAATTCGGATAATAATTGTCTATCTTTTTTGTTTCATTAAATATGTCGATTATTTTCTGGTAGCGTGTGTCGGGTTCATTAGCAGAAGCTATTTTTTCTTTTCCGTCAAATACTTCATTGGTATAAGGATTCCAGAGATATTTATCTGAATTAATTACTTCCGATGGTATTTCCTGGCTTATTATCCTCTTCATTATTTCATATATCATCTTTTGCTTTTCCAGTCCGTTTCCGATTCTGTAATTTGCTTTTAACTCATCTCTCAATCCCCAGTGAGTAATAAGCCTTAGGTCATCGGGAAAAAGCTTTTCGGATTTTTCATTGATTACTTTGCCCATATATATATTATATTCGGCGATATATGACTCAACATTTGTCGATACCTGGCTGTATTCCTGGATAATATTGCCGGGAATCCTTGAAATATATATGTCGCCCAGGCGGGCATATGCCCACTCTTTCCTTGACCATTTTTCCCCGAGATTATATTTTTCTTCAAGCGTATAGAAGGGGAAATTCAACAGGACATAGAAAGCTATTTTATTCTTAAAAAAGTCCTCTTCAAGGTGGCTGGAAGGATTGTAACTCCCGTACATCATGTCAATCGGCTTAATTTCTCCGGCGTCGAGGTCCAGAGGAGATCTGAGGCTCAAAATCATCCTGTTCATATTACCGGACAATATTTCGGTGTTTTTTGATATTTTATTGAACACTTCTTTAAGCTCCTCTTCGGAACCAACAAAATTATCAAGGCAGAAACTTTTGAAGTCATCAGCATTTCCATCTTCTTCCCTCCAGAAAGATGCAACCTGGTGCACGCCTTTTTCTATTCTTTGTTTTTCAGTATCACCGTATTTATCTGCAAGTTCCTTTAATACACCTTCTATCATTTTTTCGCCAATGAATTTCTTGCTTTTGTCCATCTCTTTATTTTTTTCAGATTTGTTAACATTGTTACAGCCGGCCAAAACCAGCAATCCGGTTATTACACATACCAAATATTTTTTATACATAGCAAATAATTTTAAGATTTATAAATAAAATCACTTATCGCTAAAATTAGCTTTTTTAGAAGAAAAAATAAAGCTAATACAATTTAATCTTTAATAATTTCCTGCATTACTCAATTTTTATCACCACCTCCATCTTAATATCTTGTTAATAGTTTTTTTATGAAAATTCTTACGCCCTTTTAATTAATTGATACTTTTGATCAAAGGATTATATGTGCCATGTTTTATGTTGCCGATCTGCATATTCATTCTCATTACTCCCGGGCAACCAGCAGGGATTTAACCCTCGATACAATTTACCAGTGGGCGAAAGTTAAAGGGATAAATGTTGTGGGGACAGGAGATTTTACTCATCCTCAATGGTATAGCGAGTTAAAAGAAAAACTTGTTCCAGACAGAGCGGGATTTTTTAAATTAAAAGACCCTCCCAAATCACAGGCATTGCCGGGCATAAAAACAAAAGATATAGATGTCAGGTTCTGCCTTAGCGCAGAAATAAGTTCAATCTATAAATTTGATGGTAAAGTAAGGAAAAATCATAATGTTATTTTTGCACCCGACCTTGACTCGGCACTAAAGATAAACGCAAGGCTCTCTACAATAGGGAACCTCAAATCAGACGGAAGACCTATACTGGGACTGCCATCAAGGGATTTGCTTGAGATTGTCCTGAAGACTTCGGATAACGCTTTTCTTATTCCTGCCCATGTGTGGACACCATGGTTTTCAACACTGGGATCTAAAGCTGGTTATAACAGTATTAATGAGTGCTACAGGGATCTTACAGAGCATATATTTGCGCTTGAAACGGGATTATCTTCTGATCCTTCAATGAACTGGAGACTTAGTGAGCTGGACCGCTATTCTCTTGTTTCAAATTCCGACGCCCATTCTCCGCAGAAGCTCGGAAGGGAAGCAAATGTCTTCGATACGGAACTTAGCTATTTCGAAATGTTTAATGCACTTAAGACTAAAAAAGGATTCCTGGGCACCTATGAATTTTTCCCGGAAGAAGGTAAATATCATCTTGACGGTCACAGAAAGTGCGGGATAGTTTTTGAACCTGATACCACAAGTCAGTACAAAGGCATTTGTCCGGTTTGTCAAAAACCGCTGACCATAGGAGTGTTACACAGGGTTGAAAAGCTTGCGGATCGAAAGAAAGGATTGAAGCCCGAAAACTCACCGGGATTTCATTATTTAATACCATTGCCTGAAATAATATCTGAAATTAAAGGATCGGGGCCGTTCAGTAAGACGGTTCAATGTTTGTACCAGCAGGTTGTTTCTGAATTCGGCAATGAATTTACATTTTTAAGAGATGTGCCTGTTGAAGATATACAGAAAAAATACGGATATGTTATGTCCGAAGCAGTAAGGCGGATGCGTGAAAACGAAGTAAACCCCATTCCCGGATATGACGGGGAGTTCGGCACTATCAGGATCTTTAATGATGGAGAACTGGAGTCCTTGCTGGGCCAGTCGAACCTGTTTGGCTTTGAAGCCTCCAAAATGAAAAGGAGAAAATCAATACAGTCGGGCACCTTAGATTTCGCAGGAGAAACAGAGGAAAAGCCTTTTAAATCTTTAAGCCTGAATGCTGAGCAGGAGCTTGTTAAGAATTCAACGGATAAGGCTGTTCTCGTCAAAGCAGGTCCGGGTACCGGCAAAACGGAAACACTGATCCGGTGGATAATAAGCCGGGTTGTATGTAATAATACAGAGCCCCGGGGAATACTTGCAATAACCTTTACCAATAAGGCAGCCGATGAAGTACAAACAAGATTAAAAAACCTCCCCGGGGAGGCCTCCGGAGATATAAAAACCGGTACTTTCCATTCTGTATGTTTTGGGATGCTCCAGGAAAGGTATCCTGAACTGACAACAATCTATGACAGGGAAGGGCGTGGTATTGTTCTGCGTATGCTGCTTCCCGGAAAGAATGATGCTGAAATCAAAAGACTGTCGGATGCCCTGTCAAAATATTTTGAGAACGGCATACAGTCAGAAATAATAAATATCGAAAATATAGCAGGCATTTACAGGGAGCACAACAGGAAACATAATTCAATAGATCTGGCTGACATTATAGGCCAAACTGTAAGACTGTTGATCGACGAGCCTGAATTCCTGGAAAGAATACGCCACCGCCTCAGAATTATTGCAGTTGATGAGTTCCAGGATATTAATCCCCTGCAATACAGGTTCATCGAATTGCTGGCAAGAGATAAAACCATCCTTGCCATAGGTGATCCCGACCAGTCCATATACGGTTTCAGGGGTTCCGATGTAAACCTGTTCTTTAAATTTAAAGAAGATTTTTCTGCCACCGAAATAAATCTGAGCCATAACTACAGATCTTCCGGGATAATATTAACTGCTGCAGGCAACATAATCAGAAATAATACGCTGAGAAGTGGGTTAATCCTCACTGCCGGCACAAATAACGGGGAAAAGATAAAAATATATAATGCAGAAGATCCGGCAGCTGAAGCAAAATATATACTGAATGAAATTGACAGGTATATCGGGGGAACCGAAAATTTATCGATAGGTCCCCGCTCCTGCCCCGGCACCTATTCCTTTTCGGATATCTCAGTATTATTCCGTACCCACCATGTAGGCAGGGAACTGCTGAGGGAGCTTAAAAAAAAGGGCATCCCCGTGCATTATGGCGATGGGTCATCATATCTTGAAGAGTCTCCCTTTACTTTAATTTCCGATGTCCTGCGGCTTATAGTGAATCCCGGTGATTTGGTATCATTGAAAAACCTTATGGTAAACGGACTTGAATATGCGGTGGCTGATGCTGAAGCAGTTATTAAAAATATATTTTCAGATAGTATTGACTGGACCCGAAACGTTAATGAGCTGCTCAAAGGAAAAGACCCCGGTAAATTTACAGACTGGCAGGCATTTTATAATGGGATGAAAGACAAGTATCAGACAGAAAAACCTTTGAGTATTATAGGTTCAATATGTGACTTCTTTTTACCTGAAAGCAAGCTTGATGATTTACATATCCTGAAAAGGGAAGCTATCCTTAACCTTGCCGCCGAGAGTGAAGATAATTCCCTGATGTTTCTCCGGAAGATGATGCTTGGCAATTATTCCGATGTTGGCCGTTTGAAAGCTGAGGGTGTTAATCTTCTGACTTTTCATGCCGCAAAGGGACTGGAATTTCCTGTTGTTTTTATTGCAGGTGCGGAGGAAAATATTACACCGCTTACAGGCCAGCGGGCAGATATTGAAGAAGAACGGCGGTTGTTTTACGTTGCTCTTACCAGGGCCAAAGATGAGGTTCATATTACCTGTGCCAGGAACCGCCGCCTTTATGGGAAAACGGGACTTATGGAACCTTCCCGCTTTATCAGTGAAGCAGGACCCGGACAGGTGGAAAAGGTGAATGAAGAACCCATAAAGAAGGAAGTTATAAATCAAAGACAGCTTTCCCTGTTTTAATGCTTTTCCCGGTAACTTTGCAGGGTCCTTCTGTCCTGGCTAATGAAGAAGGACGACAGTTATCCTGCACTCTAAAAGTCTTCAGTGAACCTTTTAAGGTCACCCTGATAAAAAGTCCATTCAGGAGTTATAATTATTTCATCATCCTCATTTGCTTCATACCAGGGATTGTCAGTATTTTCCGGATTTTTTAAAATATGAATTTCCTGTGCCGGCATGTAACCCTGTGCCAGCAAATATATTTTTTTGCCGGTATTCTTATTTACTGCCATATCCATGACTATAACGGCATGCCCCGGCGAACCGCCCTGAATAAAAATATCACCGATGCACATATCCCTGTATTCTTTTTTTATGAGTTCTTTTGACAGGGACAATGTTCCTGCATAGGTAAAAACAAGGTCGAGATACTTTCTGAAGTCATCATATGTATTTGACGGGGGCCCGGATTTTACCCAGTATGTCCGGTTACCTTCAACCTTCACCCTGTAACCCTGCATCCACTTCGAATAATCGGCCCTGAATCCGTTCGTAAAATTGAAGTGTATGTTGTCATATTCCTGCTTATTGTAAAGATACTCTGCTCTGAGCCTTATTATTGCATCAGCACATTGCTGCAGATCCCTTTTGCCCGGGTCCATGTCAACTACCGCTGCGTGGGCATCCTGGTTAGCTTTAAGGTTGCCATTATATAGTTTTACTTTTGAATTGTGCGGTTTAAGAGGTAATTTTCTGAGGAATGCTGCGAATGAGTTATCATCTGCCTGCATTCTGATGAAGCCTTCAGGGACAATAAATCTACCCTCAATTGTTTTGCCGGATTCTTTAATAAGATCTGAAGCTGTAACTGCCGGGGAACCTGAAGTACCTTCCCTGACTTTGTTTTCGGTCTGTCCGCATGAATATGTGACTGTAAATAGACAGAATAATGCAATTGTCAATTGTTTCATTATTATATATATAATTATTAATTTCCGGTTTCCGGCATTTTGAAATTAAACCGGCCTGACTTCGGTAAATTAAAACTAAAGTTTTATTTTTATAAAACAAATAATATAAAACATTAAAAAATGAAAATTCTTTCTTCTGCCATCTTTCTTGGCCTGTTTTTAAATATTGCGGGCCAGGAAAAAATTGAACTGCCTGCTCCCCAGCCACATGAGCAAATTGTACACCATAAATATTATTCATTATCATATATTGAAGCTTATGAACTTGCATCGTGGGTGGCGTACGAACTTACAAGGGAGGAAGCACAGGCCGAAACCGAATATAAAGAAAAATACAGGCAGGATCCTGATATTAAAACAGGATCGGCAACGTTGAAAGATTACAGGGATGCAGGATATGTTATGGGCCAGCTGGCGCATGTTGAACATATGATGATGTCAGAGGATGCAGTGCTGGAGTCTTTTTACCTTTCCAATATTGTCCCCCATAAGCTGTCGTTTAACAAATATGTATGGAATACGCTGGGTGCCCTTATCAAAGCCTGGGCCTATGAATGCGGCTCTCTTTATATTGTTACGGGACCTGTTCTTGCAGATGCCCCCTTTCCGACATTCGGCCCCAGCAAGGTAGCCATACCCGAAAGGTATTACAGTGTTGTCCTGGACCTTGCAGATGAAAGAGGAATAGGATTTGTGATAAGAAACAGCATGTCGTCAGATAAGCTGAAACAGTTCGCCGTATCAATTGATGAAGTAGAAAAGATCACGGGATTGGATTTCTTCCCTGCCCTGCCGGATGAGAAGGAAGAAAAAATTGAGAGTACTTTTGAACCCGGGAAATGGAATTTTGAAATTCTCGAAGAATAATATAAAGTGATAATTTTACCCCGGATTATTTACGGGTATTTTTCTTTATCCACTCTCTTGCATTAACAAAAGCCTCTACCCAGGGCGAAATTTCATCCTGTTTCCTTTCCGTGGGATAAAAGGCCCAGTTCCATGGAAATATTACTCTTTCTATATGAGGCATTATTACCAGGTGCCTGCCGTCATGCGAACAGAGTCCGGCAGCATTAAATTCAGAGCCATTCGGATTCCCGGGATACCCTGAATAACAATATTTTAATGGAATATGATACATGTTTTCGGCGTAAGGCAAACTAAACCGGCCTTCAGTATGTGCGACCCAGATACCCAATTTTGAGCCGGCCATGGATTTAAACATTACCGATTGGTTATCAGGAATATATACACTAAGAAAAATTGATTCAAACTTATTCGATTTGTTAATCAGCATTTTAGGTTTTTCTGCATGTTCAGGGGTTACAAGTCCCAGTTCAATCATAAGCTGGCAGCCGTTGCAAACGCCGAGGCTCAGAGTATCTGTGCGGCTAAAGAAGTCTTCCAGTGCTTTTCGGGCCCGGGGGTTATAAAGAAATGCTCCTGCCCAGCCTTTGGCGCTGCCAAGGACATCAGAATTAGAAAATCCCCCTACAAAGACGATCATATTAATATCTTCCAGTGTTTCCCTGCCGGTGATAAGATCCGTCATATGAACATCTTTGACATCCATGCCCGTGAGGTACATCAAATAAGCCATTTCACGATCACCGTTCACTCCTTTCTCACGAATGATGGCTGCTTTTATACCAGTGGATTTTCTTCGCTTAATATTGATGCCATAATCAATAAATTTACCTGTAAAATTTTTGCTAAAACTAAACTCGAGCTTTTGATTCTTATAATTCAGAAACCGTTCTGCTGCCAATTCATTTCCGCACTGTTTTCTGTCCAGCAAATATGAAGTTCTGAACCAGATGTCCCTCAGATCGTCGATATTAAAACTGTATTTTTTGCCTGATTTTGATATTGTAATTGTCCTGTTTTTTACAGGCTTCCCTATAACTTTATGGTCAATTTTGTTTTCCTTAAGTTTAGCCTTCACATATTCATATTCGCTAACCTGGATAATAATTCCCGGATTCTCGCTGAACAATATTTTTATTAAATCATTTTCACTGACAGACCCGAGGTTAATTTCCAGTCCGGTTTCCGGGCTGGTAAAAGTCATTTCAAGGAGCGTGGTTATCAGTCCGCCTGCTGAAATATCATGGCCTGCAAGTATTTTTTCTTCATTAATTAGAAGCTGTATAGTGTCAAACACTTCTGCAAAATATTTTGGATCTTTAACAGACGGTGCTTTCCTGCCTATCTTTTTGTTAACCTGGGCAAAGGCACTGCCGCCCAGTTCATGGTTGTCTTTTGAGACGTCAATATAAATAAGCGTGGAATTTTCATTTTGTCTGAGCACAGGCTCGACGACCTTTCTTATATCGGCTACCTCGGCGGCTGCTGATATTATGACCGTTCCCGGTGAGTAGACGACATCTCCGTCGTTGTACTTCTGGGTCATGGACAAAGAGTCTTTTCCCGTAGGTATGTTTATTCCGAGTGCCAGGGCAAAGTCACTTGCTGCCTTCACTGCCTGGTATAATCTTGAGTCTTCGCCCTTATTCCTGCAGGGCCACATCCAGTTTGCGCTGAGAGAGACTCCTTTCAGGCCATCTTTTAAAGGTGCCCAGATAATATTTGTCAGTGCCTCGGCGATAGACAGAACGGAGCCGCTGGCGGCATTTAATAAACCGCTTACGGGCGCATGGCCCAGTGATGTAGCCACTCCCTTGTGACCTGAATAATCAAGTGCAGCAACGGCAAGATTATTTAAAGGTAGCTGTATGGAGCCGCAGGTTTGCTGTTTGGCTACCCTGCCTGTCACGGACCTGTCAACCTTGTTGGTGAGCCAGTCTTTACATGCAACAGCTTCAATTTGCAAAACGTTTTCCAGGTAGCCGTATAGTCCGGATTCACTGTAATCCGTCCCGGCATAGCCAGCTTTTACAGTTATATCTTCAATAATTGTTTTAGGCGGATTTCCGAACAGGCTTTCAAGCTGCAGATCGAGAGGCTTTGAACCGTTAGTATTGTTAATAAATGTGAACTGCCTGTCTCCTGTTGTTTCTCCAATAACATATAAGGGGGCCCTTTCCCTTTCGGCAATCCTGCTTATTAACCCAGAGTCTTTATCTTTTAATATTAATCCCATTCTTTCCTGCGATTCATTGCCAATAATTTCTTTCTCTGAAAGCGTGGGATCGCCAACCGGCAATTTATCTATATATATTTTACCGCCTGTTTTTTCCACCAGTTCGGACAAACAATTAAGGTGTCCCCCTGCCCCGTGATCATGAACCGAGATAATCGGGTTCTTATCATATTCCGCCATTGCCCTGATAGTATTGTATACCCTTTTTTGCATTTCAGGATTTGAACGCTGTACTGCATTAAGTTCAATAATATTATCGTATTCGCCTGTAGCAACTGAAGATACGGCACCCCCGCCCATGCCAATACGGTAATTATCACCTCCCAGCATAATAATTTTGTCTCCCGTGTGAGGTGTATCTTTCACGCTGTCTTCAGCTTTCCCGAACCCTATACCTCCGGCCAGCATAATTACTTTATCGTAGCCATATTTCTTTCCATTTTCATAATGTTCGAAAGTCATTACACTCCCGCATACCAGGGGCTGGCCAAACTTATTGCCGAAATCACTGGCTCCGTTTGAGGCTTTTATAAGTATATCTTCAGGAGTCTGGTAGAGCCACTTGCGGGCGTTCATTACATTTTCCCAGGGCCTGCCGCCATTGAGCCGGGGATATGCAGTCATATATACGGCAGTTCCTGCCAGGGGCACTGATCCCTTTCCTCCGCCAATCCTGTCACGTATCTCGCCGCCAGTGCCTGTTGCCGCTCCGTTAAAAGGTTCCACGGTGGTTGGAAAGTTATGGGTTTCGGCTTTTAATGATATAACGGAATTGATATCGCGGACCACGAAATAGTCAGGTTTATCCTGGGTCCCGGGAGCAAACTGCTCAACTGGCGGACCGCTGATAAATGCACAATTGTCTTTATATGCCGATACCACTTTGTTGGGATTTGTCTCTGTTGTAAGCCTTATAAGTCCGAACAGGGAATATTCCTTTTTCTTTCCGTCAACAATAAATAAGCCGTTGAAAATCTTATGCCTGCAATGTTCGGAATTAACCTGTGAGAATCCGAATATCTCGCTGTCTGTTAGTTTTCTGCCAAGCTTTTTACTTAAATCCTCAAGATAATTTATTTCTTCAGCGCTGAGAGCAAGGCCTTCCTGGCGGTTATATGAGGGGATGTCACTTATAAATACCACAGGGTCAGGTTTTCTGTTAATAGTGAAGATTTCCTGGGTTAGCCCGTTATAAACTGACTGCAACATGGGATCATGGTCTGAATCCTTGCCATCAGCCTTTTTAAATTCTTCAATTCTCTCTATACCATGGATTCCCATATTCTGGGTTATTTCAACCGCATTGGTGCTCCAGGGAGTTATCATTTCTTTTTTGGGGCCTATGAAGTAGCCTTCAACAACATCCGCATTAATAATATCTGAATTGCCAAAAAGCCATTGCAGTTTTTCAACAACCGGTATGCTTAACTCTGCTCCTGTTTTTACAGCAAAGCATATGTTACCGGCGGATTTAAAAAACCTTATCATTAATATATTTTTTATTTCATGTCCCGCCGCAAAAGTATAAAAACAATAATATTTTCCTGATTTATTTATTACATATTTATAAATATGTTTTATACATAATAAATTAAAGTAACCCGTTATTCACAGGCATACTGATTAATTTATATTCTGATGGGGAAATTTAAAAATGCGAACCTGGCTGTAACCCGGGAGATGTTAATCAGTCCTTGCAGGCAGGAAGAGTGAAATGTACGCTTGTACCTTTTCCGGGTTCACTTTCAATCCACAGGCGGCCGTTGTTCTTTTTACTAAAATCCTTGCATATAATAAGTCCCAGTCCTGACCCTGCTTCATCGCTTATCCGGGATACGGGCATATCTGTTCCCTCTGCTATAATTTTTTTAATCTCCTTTTTATTCATTCCTGTTCCGGTATCACTGACAATAATCTCTATATTGTCATTATTCTTTAAGGCATCAATGGAAATCCGGCCATTTTTATCAGTAAACTTTATAGAGTTTGAAAGCAGATTTTTTATTATCGTATCAAGCATCTTCATGTCGGCAAAGGCAAAGATTCCTTTCTTTACTTTATTAACGGCAGAAATGCTTTTTCTCCGGGCATAATTAATATAGTAATCAATATTGACGTCTATGATTTCCCTTATATCTATTTTTTCAGGTTTATAAGGCATAACGTCCCTTTGCATTTTTGACCAGGCTGACAGGTTTTCCAGGATCGTGCAGCTATACTTTACAGAGTCATCAATGATGTTTACCATTTCCCTGATCTTATTTTTATTATAATTTTTGACCTTTTTCCTCAGTAATTCAGAAAATCCCATTATAGAGCTGAAAGGATTCTTCAGGTCATGAGCTGTTATTTTGAGAAACTTATCTTTCATTGCGTTTAACATAATGAGCTCCTGAGTTTGTTTTCTCAGCAGTTCTTCCGCATGAATTCTTTCCAGTTCGGCTCCTGCCCTTGATGCAAATATTGACAGGATATACCGTGAATTTGGCTTTTCCTTCATCGGCTTATCATCCATTAGCACAAGCATGCCCATAGGATTTTCACTATTGTTATATATGGGTGCGCCGATAAAACTTTCAATACCCATGGTTGCTATAAGCTGATCTTCAGGAAACATCTCCTGCAGATTCTGGGGGTAGAAAGTAATGTATCCTTTTAAAACATTAGCACAGGGCGTTACATCATAATCAAAAACAAAATTTTTCCCTTCCAGGTTATTTGACCAGAATTTTATTGTTTCAGCCCGGTGTTTGTCACTATCAGATACTTTAGCTATATAGCAATATTTTGTTTCAAATGTACTTGCAAGGAGTCCGGTTAGCTTTCTCAGGAAGAGGTCACCTGTCAGCTTTGAGGTATTTTTAATAAGAGTAGCCAGCGTTTCTGCTGCTTCAATATAATCGATAACCTGCTTAACACGGAGTATAATTACTGTTTCTCCGTTGAGCTGTACTTTTTTTTCTGAAATACTTCCCCAGAAGATGTTATCTTTTAAGGTTTTTAAAGCAAGTTCCTGCTTATGCTCGGTACCTCTGGCAATTTCTTTTATTATAATCTCTTTGCTGAATTCGGCAGGTTCACTCTCATACAGTTTGAAAGATTCAAGATTTATCAGATTCATCCTGACATCTGCCTGGAACAATTCTATGGCCTTGCGGTTACATTCGGTAATTTTAAAATCATTGCCATCAAGCAGGAAAATTGCTTCGGGTGAGTCGTTAAATATTGCCTGGAACAGAATATCATCACTTTTCAGTTCATGAACCTCAAGTTGATCTTTGTAGATTTTAAACTTTCGCATCAAGGATACTAATTAGATTTTTTTATTATTGCATATAATAAGGATAATTGCAATACGAGCATAATATTAAAAGGTTATATCAATTTTGACGAACTAACGGTTTTTGAATTTATATTCACAATAAATAAATATTGGTTAACTGCAATATCATTTCAGCATAATTAGTTAATTTTAATTTATAAACTCTAAAATATCTGATCATGAAAAGATTTTTAAAAATTCTGGCCATTATAATAGCGGTTATTTTAGTAATGTTAATCGTTACACCCTTTTTATTCAAAGGGAAAATAATGGAAATAGCAAAGCAGCAAATCAATAAAAATGTAAATGCAAGGGTCGAATTCGGTGATCTCGGCCTGTCCTTCATAAAGAACTTTCCCAATGCCAGCATATCCCTGAAGAAACTTTCCGTAGCAGGCATTGATAAATTTGAAGGTGATACGCTGCTAAAGCTAAATTCTTTTGATATCAGGGTTGATATAATCAGTGTAATCAAGATGGAGAATATAAAGATTAAAGGAATAGTCATAGATAAGCCTGAAATATATGCGCATGTCCTGGGGGACGGATCGGTAAACTGGGATATAATGAAAGAAGCCGAAGAGGAAGTACCTGAAGAAGTTGATACTACCCAGGCAGAGTTTACTACAAAGGTGGCACTGAAAAAGTTCGAAATAAGGGATGCTGTTATTTCATATACTGACGACAGCTTAAACATGTCGGCCTCGCTTGAGAACTTTGATTTTCTTTTAAAAGGAGATATGTCGCAGGACTTTACTGCGCTATCGGTAACATCTTCAATAGAGCTGGTAAACCTCCTTATGGATGGTATAAGGTATGTTAGGGACGCATCATTGAATATTAATGTCAACCTTGATGCGGATCTGAAGAATTCAATTTATATTCTCAGGGAGAATGAGATAGCGTTGAATGATCTGTCACTCGGCTTTGACGGGAGTGTGAAGATGCCCAATGAGGAAGATATAGAGGTGGACATGATTTTCAGGACAAACAAGGTTGATTTTAAATCATTGCTGTCACTTGTACCTGCCATATATATGAAAGACTTTGAGGATGTGAAAACAACAGGCAAGCTTAAGCTGGATGGTTTTATCAAAGGAACATACAATGCGAAAGGAATGCCTGATGTCGGACTGGATCTTATTGTGGAGAATGCCATGTTTAAGTATCCTGACCTGCCCAAGTCAGCCGACAATATTCAAATTGACATAAACCTGTTTTTTGACGGGGTAAATAATGACAATACAAAAGTGGACATAAATAAATTTCATATTGAGCTGGGAGAAAATCCTGTTGATCTGACCATGTATATCAAAACACCGGTCAGCGATCTTCATGTTAATGGTAACCTGACGGCCAGCATTAACCTTGCCAGTCTCACAGATGTCATCCCTATGGAAGGTGTGAGCCTGACAGGTACTATTAAATCCAATCTCGATATGATGGGTTACATGTCCTATATAGAAAATGAGGAGTATGAAAAATTTAAGGCTGACGGGTACCTGAGAATTAACGGATTTGAGTTTAACAGTCCGGATTTACCCGCAGCGATCAGGATCATTGAATCTTCATTAAATTTCTCGCCTAAATATGTGGAGGTAGCCTCTTTTAATGCAAATATAGGGCTAAGCGACATGCAGCTGACAGGAAGACTTGAAAACTTTATACCATACATGTTCAAGGATGAGACTGTCAGAGGCCGGTTTACCTTTACTTCGAACCTTATAAACTTAAATGAATTCATGACTGAGGGCGGGGAAGTGCCTGAAGCAGAAACGGCGGAAGATACGGTGCCCCTGTCAGTGTTCCCTGTTCCTTCAAATATT
>CAZOLY010000065.1:0-17065 GCA_964580815.1 uncultured Bacteroidales bacterium | reverse complement strand
CATATATACCACGGTACGGGAATTTTATATTTCTCAGGTACAGAACCTGGTTGCTCAATGCGTTTCCTATGCCTTTCCCGAGCCACCTGCCCCTGACATCTGCGAGAGTAATTTCAAATGTATCTCTCACAGATTCACCGCTGGGGGCATGAGTTGTAATAAACATGAATATATTACTGTAGGTGTATTGGCTCCTGTTGCGGAGGTTTATGTAAATATTGTGTGAGCTTGCAGTATCGGAGATATTTACATTAAAATGAATAATATTTTCTTTTTTCCAGGTGTTTCCCGGTATTTTTATATTTTTTTCAAATACCCTGCTTTTATCACATGATAATAGTAACAAACAAATAAATGCAGAAAGGCATGTTATATAAAGGAGTTTAATTTTAGGCATTTGTTTTTTCCTGCTGGGCATTAACTTTATTATTCAGGCCTGTCCTCAAACCTGCTTAGACTCTCTTCGTCAGCAACATTAGAATAATCAATAATTGGTGTAATTTTCACGTACTCAAAGCTTTCAAGCTTTTTAACTTTTTCACCTTTTTTATTAAGTTCAATAATTTCCTTTACGGTATCTATTGTAAGGCAGGCTGCCTCAGATGCTGATTCCTTGTCATATGAGTACCACATAAGCCTGCCAAATACATCGGTTTTCTGATGGTAGGCCAAACCGTTTTCTGTTTCGAGTGGTATTGACGTATCCGGAAAATTTTGCTGCGCATCAAAGTATGCACTTAATTCATAGTTAAGGCAGCATTTAAGTTTACTGCACTGGCCCGCCAGTTTCTGCGGATTAAGGGACATTCCCTGGTATCGGGCTGCGTTGGTTGTAACCGAAATAAAGTTTGAAATATAGGCTGAACAGCATAACTCACGGCCGCATGATCCTATGCCTCCAATCCTTCCTGCCTCCTGCCGGGCACCTATCTGCCGCATCTCTATCCTGATCTTAAATTCGTTGGCCAGCACTTTTATCAATTCCCGGAAGTCAACCCTGTCATCTGCAATATAATAGAATATTGCTTTGGTCTGGTCTCCCTGGTATTCAACATCACCGATCTTCATTTCGAGCTTCAGTTCTTCGGCAATTTTCCGGGCCCTGAGCATGGTTGTATGTTCAAGGGAAATAGCCGTTTTCCATTTGTCAATATCGGCTTGTTTTGCTTTTCTATATATTTTTTTGAATTCTATATTGTCAATATCTATATTATTAATCCTAAAGCGGGTTATTACAAGGGCTCCTGTTAATGAGACAACACCAATATCATGGCCGGGCGTAGCCTCAACTGCAACAATGTCACCCTTTTTAAGCTTAAGATTGTTTACGTTTTTGTAAATACCCTTACGTGTGTTTTTAAATCTTATTTCCACCAGGTCCGTATCATGAAATGAATCGGGAATATCCTCCAGCCAGTTATAAACGTCAAGTTTATTACATCCCGGATTTTCGCAAATTATATTAGTCTTTGAATCCAATGCCAGATTTTTACAGCCCCTGCCAAAACAATTATAATTGTCCATCTTCAATCTCTTTTAATTATTACCGGATATCAAATTATACGGCAAATTTAATTAATTCTGCTTTCTAATCAACTTTATTAACTTAAGTGACAGATCAAGAAATACTAACCGTCCAAAAGCATTTCTTTCAATATCATTATATGCCTTATTAATCTCAGCTGCTATCTGATAAGCATTTGATTCATTAATAAAGGGATGAAAATTGCGGGAAAACTCATTTTCTTTTTCTGACAAATACACTTTTTCAGCCTGGTTAAGACCCAAAAGAAAGTTTTTTCTAAGTATAGACAGCGAATAATCGAGAAAATCCTTTTGCCTTTCTCTGCCCATACCTGCCATATCTTCTATCCATGCTAATATTTCCGGCATATTTTTCTTATAACAATGCCGCATCAGCAGGATGAATCTTTCCAGATTATTATCGTATTCTTCACCGGCATCAATATTTTCCAAAGCTTTCTGATAGTCTCCTGCTGAAAGATTTATTAATTTTTTTGCTTTTTTATCGTCAAGGCCAAATTTTTCTTTTATTGAAGCGGCCAGGTCATCATCAGCTATTTTCATGACTTTCACTATCTGGAACCTGGATAAAATAGTCGGTAAAATCTGTTCGGTATTGTCAGTTATGGCCAGGAATATTGTTTTCTCAGGTGGCTCTTCAATGATTTTTAACAGTTTATTTGCAGCAGCAGTATGCATTTTTTCAGGATGCCAGATAATCATTATTTTGTAATCCGATTCAAATGATTTCAGGCTAAGTTTACTTAATACCGCCTTACTTTCATTTACACTTATAAATCCCTGCTTATTTTCGATGCCAATGATATCGTACCAATGATTAAGGGATAAATAAGGATTTTTTATTACGGCTTCTCTCCATTCAGCAATGAAGTCATCACTTACCAGATTATCCCTGGTTACAGTTCTGGTAGTGTTTACAGGAAAAACAAAATGAAGATCGGGATGTATTAATTTCTGGTATTTTGTACAGCTGGCGCATGTATTACACGAATCACCATCACCTTTTTGTGTACAACTAATGTACTGGGCAAATGCAATAGCCAGTGCCAGGGTTCCCCAACCGTCAGGACCCAGGAATAACTGAGAGTGACTTATCCTTCCCTTTTTAACAGCACCCGTTAACTGCTGTTTAATTTTATTTTGCCCGATTACCTCTTTAAACAACATGCATCAGTCATAGAAGGGGGTTATTGTCACGGAAAGATCCGACGGATTGGCATAATAGGGCCATGAAGCAATGAGCATATCAGCTCCTGACCTGGCATATTCAATAACATTATTACCCGTAATCCCTCCTGAAACGGCCAGCCTGATATTTGGATTTAATTTATGTATTTCTTTTTTTACTTCTTTTATTTGCTTGATATCAAACCTGTTAAGTATAATAGTATCTATGCCTGATGATGCGACTTTCAGCGCATCAGACGAATTTTTTACTTCAACAGTCACATTTTTATCAGCAATAAGATTCTTCTGCTCATTTATCCTGGCTTCGAGATTTTCAAGATTTCCAAGGAAGCTGTAATGATTGTCAAAGATAAGGATTGATTCTGACAGTCCGAGCCGGTGTATGCTTGCCCCGCCCGCCATAACCGCCTTGATGGATATCTTTCTTGTAAACGGGATCGTTTGCCTGGTTGTAAGGATTTGAATACCAGGATTGCTTTCCCTTGCTTTCTCCACCAGTTCCCTCGTGCGTGTAGCAATACCCGAAGCAAAGCCGAGAATATTTTCACATGTTCTCCATGCAGCATGAATATTTTTTGATAATCCTTCTCCTTCAAGAAATTTCACTCCCTTCTCAATAAACTCTCCGCTGGGAGTAAACAACGTCACCTGTATATTTAATTTTGCAAAAATTCTTAGAACTTCTTCAGTACAACATACAACTGTATTTTCCCTGGTAGCTATCTGTATCTTTGCAGGTTTATTTTCCAGTTTTAAAATTGATGTTGTTATATCAAAGTAGGGAACGTCCTCCGATAGTAATTCATCAATTTCTTTATCAGTAAAATAGATCATAATATTTTATTAATTAGCGGTTAAATATTTTTAATGTTAAATTACTAAAATTTATTTTCTAAATAAATTCAATTAACAGTTTTCACCATAAAATTATATTTTTTAAAGGGGATGTTAACATCCTGATAATAATTTTTCACCTGAAATAAATATCTTTGTGCCCATTATTTATGATAACAATTGAATGGAAAATATCAGGAATTTCTGTATTATAGCACATATTGATCATGGCAAGAGTACTCTTGCAGACAGATTGTTATTAAAGACGAAAACTCTTTCCGAGAGGGACTTTAAGGATCAGGTTCTTGATGATATGGATCTTGAGCGTGAGAGAGGGATAACAATAAAGAGCCATGCTGTCCAGATGGAGTACAGCTACAACAATAAAAAGTACTTCCTTAACCTTATAGATACGCCCGGGCACGTAGATTTTTCATATGAAGTGTCAAGGTCAATTTATGCATGCGAAGGTGCTCTCCTGGTTATTGACGCTACCCAGGGCATCCAGGCGCAGACAATATCAAATCTTTACCTTGCACTTGAACATAACCTTGAAGTTATACCTGTTCTTAACAAGATGGATTTGCCCAATACCATACCTGATGAGGCTAAGGACCAGATAGTTGATCTTACAGGATGTGACAGAAATGATATAATTGAAGCGAGCGGTAAAACAGGCTTGGGTGTGGATAAAATTCTGGAGGCTATAATCACAAAAATACCACCACCAAAAGGTGATCCTGAGGCCCCCTTGCAGGCACTGATATTTGACTCGATTTTTAACAGTTACAGGGGTATATATGTATATCTGCGAGTTATGAACGGTGAAATAAGGACAGGTGATCATGTGAAGTTCGTGGCAACAGGGAAAAAGTATCATGCCGATGAGGTAGGCATTTTAAAGCTTAAAACTGAGCCCAGGGATACTCTAAGGGCGGGCAATGTTGGTTATATAATATCAGGCATAAAAACATCGTCTGAAGTAAAAGTCGGTGATACGATAACACATGTTGAAAATCCGTGTGAAAAATCAATTGCGGGATTTGAAGATGTCAAGCCTATGGTTTTTGCCGGAATTTATCCGGTCGATGCAGATGATTATGAAGAGTTACGTTCATCAATTGATAAATTGCACTTAAATGACGCCTCACTGTTTTATGAACCTGAATCGTCGGCTGCCCTGGGATTCGGATTCCGGTGCGGATTTCTCGGCCTGTTACATATGGAAATTGTGCAGGAACGCCTTGACAGGGAATTTAACATGAATGTCATAACAACTGTTCCTAATGTTTCTTTTAAGGCATATACAAGAAAAGGTGAAGTCACTGATGTTCATAATCCATCCGGACTGCCGGAGCCGAAATACCTTGATTATATCGAGGAGCCTTATATCATTGCACAGGTTATTTCCAAAACTGAGTATATCGGACAGATAATGAGGTTATGCATTGATAAACGGGGGACACTTAAAAACCAGGTTTATCTTACCAGCAACAGGGTGGAGGTCACTTTTGAGATGCCTCTGTCTGAGATTGTTTTTGATTTCTATGACAAGCTAAAAAGCATTTCAAAGGGATATGCTTCATTTGATTATCACACTTCAGGCTATAAGAGGGCCGATCTGGTGCGTCTTGATATACTACTGAACGGTGAAATGGTCGATGCATTGTCTTCACTTATTCACAAGGAGTATGCTTACTCCTTCGGCAGAAGAATATGTGTCAAACTGAAAGAGCTCATTCCGCGCCAGCAGTTTGATATAGCAATCCAGGCTGCAATAGGAGTAAAGGTCATAGCAAGGGAGACAGTCAAGGCATTGCGCAAGGATGTAACTGCCAAATGTTACGGGGGTGATATCACGCGGAAGAGAAAGCTCCTTGAGAAACAGAAAAAAGGCAAGAAAAAAATGCGCCAGATAGGCAGTGTGGAAGTTCCGCAGCAGGCTTTCCTTGCAGTATTGAAAATGGATTGACGATCTGGCAATCTTAAATTTTTATTTCTTAATATCCAGCTTTAACGACAATTCCTTAAGCTGTTCCCCGGATATTGCTGAAGGGGAGTCGATCATTACATCCCTGCCCGCATTATTCTTCGGAAAAGCAATAACATCCCTTATAGATTCCAGTCCGGCAAAAAGTGAGACACACCTGTCAAAGCCAAATGCGATTCCTCCGTGAGGCGGTGCTCCATATCTGAAGGCATTCATGAGAAAGCCAAACTGCCTGTCTGCCTCCTCCTCGGTGAACCCCAGTGTCCTGAACATTGCCTGCTGCACGTCCTTATCATGGATCCTTACTGAGCCTCCGCCCAGTTCCACACCGTTTATTACAAGGTCATAAGCATTGGCTTTTACACTTCCCGGGTCTGTTTCCAGCTTGCCAATATCTTCTGCTTTAGGTGATGTGAAAGGATGGTGCATGGCAAAGTATCGTTTTGTTTCTTCATCCCACTCAAGAAGGGGAAAGTCAATAACCCACAAAGGGACAAATATGTTCTTATCCCTCAATCCGAGCTGCCCTGCCACTTCAAGCCTTAATTCATTGAGGGCATTAAGGGTCTGCATTCTCTCACCGGCAAGAATAAGCATCAGGTCACCCGGACGGGCATCGAATTTTTTGGCCCAGCCGGCAAGTTCTTCCTGTGTGTAAAATTTATCAACCGTAGATCTTAGAGTACCATCTTTATTATATTTAACATATATCAATCCTTTGGCTCCTACCTGGGGTCTTTTTACAAAATCCGTAAGCTCGTCAATCTGCTTTCGGCTATATTCACTGCAACCTCCCGCACATATTCCCCCTATATATTCGGCGCCATCAAAAACCATAAAGCCCTTTCCTTTGACCATTCCGCTAATATCTTTGATTTTCATATCAAACCTGATATCGGGCTTATCGCTCCCATAATTTTCCATAGCCTCATCATATGAAAGCCGCGGGAATTTTCCGGTTAATTCTATGTTCTTAACAGCTTTAAAAAGATGCCTGATAAGGCCTTCAAATGTATCCAGTATGTCATCGCGTGTTACAAAAGACATCTCACAGTCGATCTGTGTGAATTCAGGCTGCCTGTCGGCTCTCAGATCCTCATCCCTGAAGCATTTGACAATCTGAAAGTACTTGTCATATCCTGCAACCATTATTAACTGCTTGAATGTTTGCGGTGACTGCGGAAGGGCATAGAATTCTCCGGGGTTAATCCTTGAGGGGACAACAAAATCCCGCGCTCCTTCAGGAGTAGATTTTATTAGCATGGGAGTCTCAACCTCAATAAATCCCTGTCCTGTTAAATAATCCCGCACTTCCCGTGCCATCAGATGGCGCAGTTCAATATTTTTTTTGAGCATGTTTCTCCTGAGGTCAAGATACCTGTACTTCATGCGAAGTTCGTCTCCTCCATCGGTATCATCTTCAATGGTAAATGGCGGTATTTCAGATCTATTTAACAGGTCGGTTTTACTTACTTTAATTTCAATGTCGCCGGTAGAAAGGGACCGGTTCTTGTTACTTCTTTCCTCAACAGTACCTTCAATTCTTATAACAAACTCACGACCCAGTTTGCGTGCCCTTTTGCATAAATCAGCATCGGTATCCATGTTAAAAACAAGCTGTGTAATGCCATAGCGGTCTCTTAAATCAATAAAAGTCATGCCCCCCAGGTCCCTCGATCTTTGCACCCACCCGCTTAATACTACCTGTTTGCCTGAATCTTTAATTCTGAGTTCTCCGCAGTTATGTGTTCTATACATTTTTGTCAGATTTTGATTTTACGAAAATAAAAAGAAAACTTATATCTGTTATTTAAATGAGTATAATTATAAAATAATTTTAAGCTATATTTAATATTTCCATAATATAATTATGACTTACAAGCTATTTTCAGACGAATATTTTATGAAGGAGGCTCTGAAAGAGGCAGAAAGGGCATTTGAAAGAGATGAGGTGCCTGTGGGAGCTGTAATTGTACATAACAAAAAAATTGTAGCCAGGGCTCATAATCTGTCTGAAACATTAAATGATGCCACGGCACATGCCGAGATGCAGGCTTTTACCATTGCGGCCAATACCATAGGAGGCAAATACCTGACTGATTGCGTTCTGTATGTAACACTTGAACCTTGCGTAATGTGTGCAGGGGCTTCAAACTGGACCAGGCTGAGCAGGATAGTTTTCGGCACTTTCGATAAAGAAAAAGGTTATTCAAGGATCTCAAAAAAAATCCTTCATCCGAAAACTGAGGTCACGCATGGCATACTGGAAGATGACTGCAATAAATTATTAACGGATTTTTTCAGAAAGAAAAGGATGTAAAATAGGGACAGCACCCCTATTTTTTTGAAAGGTATAAAGCCTTTAAAATTGGGCGCTGTCCCTATTTTCGCTATACCTTGAAAAAGTGTCTTTAACTCTTATCAGAAGGCAAATCCCAGAGATATACCAAGTCTCACCCCAACGCCAGTCCCTTCAAAGTTAATCATAGAGACATCTCCAAAGTCAGACTCGGTGGCATTATCTTTATATTTGGCACTCCAGTTGGCAATGGATGGCCCGATAAAAAGATCAAGGGCAACCACGTCACCTATAATAAACTGATTGCCGATTATTAATCCGCCCCCTATCCCTGTTAATGTGGCCTTGGCATCATAAATACCCAGGTATACATCGGATACTGTTGTACTTATACTATAGTTTTGATATTTTAGAAAAGGTGCGAAGTAGAATCCCCTGGGAGCACCTTTTGCACCAGGGTAAAATCTTAATTCAGGAATAATACCTAATCCGGTAAATTTCACATCATTTGATTTGGCCCCTGTATAATAGGCTCCAAGCTGCAAACTGGTTTTTTCTCCGATGGCCCTTTCAAAATAAAGGGTTGGGGTTACTAACGCTAAGTTTGTAATACTTAGAGTAATTACATTTTGCTTGTTATCTTGTGCTTTTAAATTGTTATTCAGCGCAACGATACTAAATAAAATTAAAATGATAAGGAAAAATTTTGCTTTCATAATTCAGAATTTAAATTAATATTAATCTCGGTGAAAGGTTACTTAAACAAAAGTATTTTTCTTTGATATAAGTTAGTAAAATTTTTGCAATTACTTATTAACATTGCGGATTTATTCCATAAAAAAGAGTTGCAAGGTCTTATGCACTCTATTTCAATGAAATGATTTTTGTACTTTTCACTTATTATCATAAATTTGATCCTGTTTAATAAGCAGATATTATGATAATCGATATAAGGAGAACAGTTATTAAACAGAAGCTGAGAAGTTTCTTTATGACCATTGTTGTAATCCTTATTATTGTGCTGGTGCTTTTTACAAATATTTATAATGAGGATACATTTCAGGTAAGCAGGGCGATGCTTACAGTGATTATTATTTTGGTCTATTTGCTATTTATTATATTTAATATAATCCGTAATTTTAATTATATATATTATAACGATGATGGAGACAAGCTGGTACTCAGATATTTCTCGCTCAGCATTTTTACACAGAAGAAAAACTCTATAGAAATACCTAAACGTTCATTTGCCGGATATAAGATAGAAAAATCATTTGCGGGGCTGAAGGAAAAGCTGGTGCTGATGCAGCAGCTTAAAGGAAGGATTGCCAGGTATCCGGCGGTGAGTATTACCTCGCTGAATTCACGTCAGAAAAGTGATATGATAAATTCCCTGGACAATTATTCCGGAAGATAAATCCTTCCATTCCTTTCATCCTTTTTATCCTGATAATTATAGGATAATCATAAAATATTTCATAATATGAAAACTGAACTGTTATTTCCGTTTCCGGGCATTATTGTGTATATAAGTGAAAGACGATAATTTAAAATATAAAATCGGAATCGGACTGATTCCAAAAATAGGGCCGGTGCTTACCAGGAGGTTAATTTCTTTTTGCGGAAGCATTGAAGGGGTATTCAGGGAGAAGGGCAGAAGCTTGTCCAGGATCCCGGGTATAGGTGAAAAATTAGCCGGTTACATAACAGATAACAGCGTATTGGAGAGGGCGGCAGAGGAAGTTGAATATATAGCTGACAATAATATAAAACCGTTGTTTTATCTTGACAGTGACTACCCTGAAAGGTTAAGGCATTGCGAAGATGCACCGGTAATTATCTTTGTTAAGGGTGATGCCTGCTTTAACGGTCCGAAAGTGCTCGCTGTTGTTGGTACAAGAAATGCCACCGGCTACGGGAAAGATATGTGCAATAAGCTTGTTCAGGACCTGGCTGAAAATAACCATGATGTAGTGATAGTAAGCGGACTGGCATATGGTATTGATATTTGTGCGCACAGGGCAGCGCTGAAACATAACCTCAGGACAATGGCCGTGCTGGGGCATGGACATGCAATGATATATCCACAGGGGCATAAAGAAGTTGCCGGGCGGATAATAGCATGCGGAGCTTTAATATCTGAATTTCTGAATGACGAGATTCCCGAACCGGCTAATTTTGTCAGGCGCAACAGGATAATAGCAGGTTTATCTGACGCTGTGGTAGTTGTCGAGTCAGGTGAAAAGGGGGGAGCTTTAATTACTGCTGACCTGGCTAATTCTTATAACAGGGATGTTTTTGCTTTCCCGGGGAGGGTAGCTGACAGGTGTTCTGTGGGATGTAACAGGCTAATTAAGACTAACAGGGCAGCATTAATTGAAAATTACCAGGACCTTGAATATATACTGGGATGGCAGTCAGACAAACCGCCTTCCAGCAGATCCCAAAAAAAATTATTTGTCGAGCTTAAAGACGATGAATCACGGATATTGAAAATTATTAAAAGCAATTCGGAACTGACAATCGATCAGATTTCACTGCATTGTAACATGCCGATGAGCAAAGTATCTGCTATATTGCTTGGCCTTGAATTTAACGGCCTTGTAAAATGTATGCCCGGCAAGGTATATAAATCTTTAGTTTGATGCTTTGAGAAAAAAAATAAACCGGCATTATTAAAATCATAAATATTGTTAGTGTAAATTACAATTTGTTTATCTTAGAAAAAGAATATGCATTTAACCGACACACATACTCATCTTTATTTGTCAGATTTCAAAAATGACATTGGCGAGGTAATAGAAAGGGCCATTAATAATGGTATTACCAGGATGTTTTTGCCCAACATTGACAGCAAGTCAATTAAGCCGATGAATAAGCTGGCTTCTGATTATAAAGATTGTATTTTTCAGATGATGGGAGTACATCCCGGTTCAATAAAGGAAGATTTTAAAAAAGAATTAAAGATAGTTGAAGATGAACTTGCCAAAGGACACTATATTGCTGTTGGAGAAACAGGCATTGACCTGTACCGGGAAAAGAAATATATCAAAGAGCAGTTATATGCATTTGAAAGGCAGCTCAAATTAGCAAAAGAATACGGTTTGCCGGTAGTAGTACATGCCAGGAATTCCTTTACCGAGATTTTCAAGACCCTTGAAAAATTTAAAAACTCAGGATTAAGAGGAGTATTCCATGCCTTTACCGGCACAATTGAGCAGGCTGAATATATTATTAACAGGTTTAATTTTAAGCTCGGGATAGGGGGGATAGTAACTTTTAAAAATTCAGGACTGGATAAGGTTGTCAGCGAAGTTGACCTTGAACATATTGTCCTGGAAACCGATTCTCCTTTTTTAGCTCCGGTCCCGTGGAGAGGGAGGCGCAATGAGAGCGGCTACCTTGTTTATATTGCCGGGAAGATTGCAGAGATAAAAAATATAAGTCAGCTTAAGGTGGCTGAAATAACAACACAAAATGCATTTGATATTTTTGGCATTTAAAATAATTTATCGTTGGAGAATTAACAATATAATAATTTGCATTTAAATTTTTTTTAGTAATTTTCGACCTTATTATTTTCAGGCATGTTGGGGAGAGATGGCCGAGTGGTCTAAGGCGCACGCCTGGAGAGCGTGTTACCGCCAAAAGCGGTACGCGGGTTCGAATCCCGCTCTCTCCGCAGTGCGCATAAACCAGGTTTAAAATGTAGAATTTTTATAAATTGCAACAGAAAAAGATAATAAATAATTAATATATTTTTTTTATTAATTTTGTCAGTTACAAATAAATATAATAAATTAGAAATTAGAGAATTAAATAGTTATTAATAATTAAATTGAAAATAAGTTATGAAAAAAATTTATGCCATTTTGGTAATATTCGGAATGCTTGTGTTAGGAGTATCTTCTATAACATTTGCGCAGGAAAAGGCAACTCAAGGAGCAATGTCAGACACCAGTACAGTGACCAAGACAAACATTGATCAGGCCAAAGTCAGTGATGAAGTTGCAGCTGCTGATGAACAGCAGGAAAGGACGACTCTTCATAAACAGATAAAAGCTAAGTTTATTGAAGGAGGGGCCAGTTTCATGGGGACAATTTTACTTTGTTTAATATTCGGACTTGCCCTGTCAATAGAAAGAATTATTTATCTGAGCCTGGCAACCACCAATACTGACAAGTTGCTGGAAAAAATAGAAGATGCACTGGAGTCAGGTGGCGTGGAAGCGGCAAAAGAAGTATGCCGCAATACCAGGGGACCTGTAGCAAGCATTTTTTACCAGGGACTTGACAGAATAGAACATGGTATCGATGTTGTTGAAAAATCTATTATTTCTTATGGAAGTGTACAGACCGGACTACTTGAAAAGAATCTTAGCTGGATTTCCCTGTTTATATCTATTGCACCTATGTTAGGGTTCATGGGTACGGTTATAGGTATGATCATGGCATTTGAATCTATCCAGCAACACGGTGATGTTAATGCCTCGATTGTGGCAGGACCTATTGGGGTTGCTCTTATTACCACTGCGGGGGGACTTATTGTTGCAGTTATACTTCAGCTTTTTTATAATTATTTAATATCAAAGATCGATAGCATTGTGAACAATATGGAAGATGCTTCTATTTCTTTGATTGATTTGTTAATAAAATATAATCTTAAAAAATAATTATCATGTCAAATAAGGTATCAAAGATTTCAGCTGTTTCCATCATCATGATTATATTGCTGGCTGTTTCTGTAGTTTTCACATTTATGTATTATATGGGCAAAAAAGTGCCGGGAACTGAAGGTACATCTTTTGAAGAGCCCAAGATAACTGATACTGTAATAATCTGGGCATATATATTGATTGGAATAGCTGCTATTACTGCAATTATATTTCCTCTTATTAATGTGATCAAAAATCCGGCTCACGCTAAGAATATAATAATAGTTATCGCGGTTTTCGGTATTTTGATAGGTATCAGTTACCTGCTTTCGTCAGGTGCACCTATAAGTTTTTTAAAAGTGGATGCAACGGCAAGAACATTGAAGACAGTAGATACAGGTTTGATAACAACGTATATATTTGCTGCAATAGCTTTCCTTGGGATTTTATACTTAGAAATATCAAGTTTATTCAGATAGGAATATATTCTGAAATATGTAAATTTTAAAGAACTTTTAAACTTATAAACGATGGCAAAAAGAAGAGAATTACAGGAGATCAATGCAGGATCTATGGCCGACATTGCGTTTCAGCTCGTTATTTTCTTTATAGTGGCAACAACTATGGACACTGATTCAGGTATTTTCAGGAGATTGCCACCCATGCCTGAAGAAGAGCAGAAGGAGGAGAGAGAAATTAAGGAACGGAACATATTTGTCGTACTGGTAAATAAGGATAACCAGCTGCTGGTTGAAAATGAGTTAATGGATATAAGGGATTTAAGGGAGGCAGCAAAAGAGTTTATAGCGAATCCTGCAAACAAGAGTGATTTACCCGAAAGAGTGCCTGAAGAAATACCTTATTTCGGAACAATACCCATAACAAAGTTTCATGTCATATCACTGCAAAATGACAGGGGTACGTCATACGGAACATATATAGCGGTGCAAAACGAGCTTACGGCAGCCTATAATGAGTTAAAGAATGAACTGTCGTTATCAAAATTCGGCATGAAGTTTGATGACTTAAAAGAAGATGATCCGAGGAGGGATGCCATAGAAGAGGTATATCCGCTAAAGATATCCGAAGCTGTTCCTAAAAATATAGGAGGGACCTGATCATGACAAAATTCGCCAGGAAAAGCAAAGGTAAAAGGCCAGGAATTAACACGGCTTCATTGCCTGATATAGTTTTTATGTTGTTATTCTTTTTTATGGTAACAACTGTTTTGCGTGAGACAAATCTTAAAGTATCCGTAATTGTTCCTTTTGCCTCCGAGATTAAGAAACTTGAGAAAAAATCACTTGTAAGCTATATAAATATAGGAAAACCGGTGCAAACGGAAATTTACGGGACAGCCCCAAGAATTCAGCTGAATGATGCATTTGCAAGCAAGGAGCAGATAAGGGAGTTTATTTCAAGCGAGAGGGAAAAAATGTCTGAAGATGACAGAAAGAAGATGACTGTTTCAATAAAATGTGATAAAAATGTCGAGATGGGCATTGTAACCGATGTTAAGGAAGAATTGAAAAAGGCAAGCGCGCTGAAAGTTAATTATTCTTCACGTTCAGGGACCAAGAAGGAGATTTTTTCCAATTTCTGAAAAAGGGACAGTGCACATATTTTTAGAAATATAGGCGCTGTTTCTTTTTATCCCTCTTCAAAAATATAAAAAGCAGGATCTGGCAACATTTCCTCTTTTTTGTTTTTCCAGGTATCCCTTAAATTAGCAACTTTGAATAATTCACGGTATGACATTAAATTTCTGCAGGAGCTTTTAATGAAGGTAGTCTATCGCATTATTTCTGTATCTGTTCTGTTGATGAATATGCTGTCACCAGATGCCATTAATGGACAGGCGGTAAACTTCACTTCCTCCAATCTGCCTATTTTGATTATCGACACACACGGACAGGAAATTGGAGATGCATACCGGATAACGGCCGATATGGGTATTATCTATAACGGACCCGGACAACGAAATTACCTGAATGATCCCTGGAATAACTATAACGGTATCATTACCATTGAATATCACGGATCCTCATCCCAGATGTTTCCTAAGAAACCGTTTAGTATTGAAACGGTGGACTCAAACGGGAATAACCTAAATGTATCCTTGCTGGGGATGCCGCAGGAGAATGACTGGGTATTACATAATCCTTATAGTGATAAATCCCTGTTGCGCAATGTACTGGCGTATAAACTGTCCAACGATATGGGCAGGTACGCCAGCCGCACACGCATGTGCGAACTGGTACTAAACGATGAATATCAGGGTGTTTATGTTCTGATGGAAAAGGTAAAGCGCGACCGCAACCGGATCAATATCGCTGAAATCGATTCCAACGATGTTGCCGGAGATTCTCTGACCGGTGGTTATATCCTGAAAATAGATAAAATGGCTGGGGAAAATATAGGCGGCTGGCAATCAGATAATAATATATTCTACCAGTATCACTATCCCAAACCTGACAGAATTCAACCACAGCAGGCTACCTATATTCAGAATTATATACAGGCATTTGAGTCAATGATTTCTTCAGAAAATTACCGGGACAGTTATCTGGATTTTATTGATCTCGATTCCTTTGTTGATCACTTTATTTTAAATGAAATAAGTAAAAATGTAGATGCTTACAGGCTTAGCGCTTTTATGTATAAAGACAGGGAAAGTAGCGATAACCGCTTGATCATGGGACCAATCTGGGACTTTAATCTTGCATTCGGCAATGCCAACTATTATCAGGGTGAACTTACCAGTGAATGGATTCTGGATCATTTGTTGATAGCGTCAAAATTTGACTTTCCCGTTCCTTACTGGTGGGGTATAATAAGGGATGATGAAGAATTTCTGCAACGGCTGTCATTACGCTGGTGGATATTACGTTACGGTAAATATCGTTCTGATAAACTTATGGCTTTTATTGATGCGATGGCAGATACTCTGGAGGAAGCACAAACCCGCAATTTTGAAAAATGGCCGATTCTGGGTACATATGTCTGGCCCAACGCTTTTATTGGTAACACCTATCAGAAAGAAATCGATTATATGAAAGACTGGCTTCTGGACAGGATTGAATGGATGGATATCATGATCGACCAGCTATCTGACATAGAGGATGGGCCGAAGCAGCTGCCAGGCAAATTGCAGCTTGTGCAAAATTATCCCAATCCGTTTAGCAGGACAACAAACATTCGTTTTGAAGTGCCTGTCAATGGCCAGGTAAAATTGTCTGTTTATGACCTGTTTGGCCATGAGGCTACCACTCTAATTAATGAGTATCGAAGCGCAGGCTGTTACACTGCTAAATTTGATGCCTCCGGTCTGCCAAGTGGAATGTACATTTACAGTTTACAGTCCGGTAATTCCATATTGAGTAAAAAATTATTGCTGGTAAAATAGGGACAGCACTGTCCCTTTGTGATCCCGAGAGGACTCGAACCCCCACCATGAGAACCGGAATCTCACGTTCTATCCTGTTAAACTACGGGACCATATGATATAATAACACCTCAAAGTTACCTTTTGACTTTATACTATACAAATAAATTATTCTATATTAAATTGACCGAAAATAACAAATAATAAAACTCAATCTCCAAATAAATCACAATTTTCGAAATACCAAATTTCAAACTTATTTAGAATTACTTGATTGCTCCAACCCTCCAAAACACCAGACTAAAATTACTGATTTGGGATCTGGATCTTTTAATTTATTTGGAATTTGTGTTTTAGTATTTATTTGTTTACTCTGTGAAATTCTCGCTTCTCGGGACCCGCTTTGCGGGATTTCACAGGGTTAATTTGTTTTTTGAGATTTGTGATTTGGTTAAAAGGGCGCTGTCCCTTTTTGAGATTTGTGATTTGGTTAAAAGGTGACTGTCCCTCTTTGAGATTTGTTGATTTGTTAAAAAGGGCGCTGTCCCTTTTTGAAATTATTATTTATATTTTTTTACATTTGTTGCTTGAATAGAAAAAATCACACTGTAATGGATTACAATTTCAGGGATATAGAGAAGAAATGGCAGAAGTTCTGGGATGAGAACAAGACTTTCAAAGTGGAAATTGACCATTCCAAACCCAAATTCTATGTACTGGACATGTTCCCCTACCCCTCGGGCAGCGGACTGCACGTGGGGCACCCCGAAGGCTACACGGCGACAGACATCACCAGCCGCTACAAGAGGATGAAGGGATTCAACGTCCTCCACCCTATGGGATGGGACAGCTTCGGACTGCCGGCAGAGAACTATGCTGTTAAAACAGGAACACACCCTCACGACATCACTGAAAAAAACATACAGATCTTTAAAAAACAGCTTAAATCACTTGGCTTTGATTACGACTGGGACCGTGAGATAGCTACAAGCCATGTTGATTACTATAAATGGACGCAGTGGATATTCATAAAACTATACAACAAGGGACTTGCCTACGAAGATGAGATATACGTTAACTGGTGCCCCGAGCTGAAAATTGTGCTGGCAAACGAAGAAATAGTTGACGGTAAATCAGAATTGGGGGGGCACGCGGTGATACGCAAGCCC
>CAZOLY010000064.1:0-17218 GCA_964580815.1 uncultured Bacteroidales bacterium | reverse complement strand
TTACCTGCTAAAAAGTAGTCTTTTGTGTCTTCCTCTTTTTGTCTTAAGACCCAAACGACTATACCGATTAAACCCAGGAAAAACACACCCAGGATTAGCCAGTCAAGTGTAGTCATATTTTCAGATATTTAGGTTAAGTTAGAATAAGTGTAAAAAGTACAATTATATGGTATAAAAATAGCATTTATTTTGAGATTTCAAAAAAGGAATTATGTTTAAGAATATAACATATTCATGGAATACAAGGAAATGAATTATTCTTTACTAAACTTGAAGGGATTTTGCGATATTAATTTAAAAAATGTACCGATTTGGTAACCTGCACAGATTTAATAATCTGCATAGTCCCGGTTACCTGCATAGATTTTAGACGATGCATCATTTTAATAACCTGCATAATTTTGCTGAAATACCGTATTATCAACCCTTGATGTAATAATAAAAAAATATAATTAACTGCAATACAATGTATTAAAATATTGTTGATGTATTTGTGATGTATTAGTGATGAAATTTTGATGTAGCCATATTTTTTTCTGGTATAATTAGATGTGTATTTTTGTGTTGAATATTAAGACTTCTTAAATTGTATTAAATAATACATCTAAATCAATTATCATGAAAAAAAAGCTACTGTTTTTATTTTTAACATTTATCTTATTTTGCCATCTGGCAATGGCGAAAAAGATAATCTCAGGTACTGTAACCACGGCAGACAAGGTATCTCCCCTGGCCGGGGTGGCAGTCCTGGTTGAAAATAGCAATCTTGAAACAGTTACTGACAGGGCAGGGAATTTTGTTATTGAGATAGAGGAAGGGAATGCAAACCTTGCATTTAACCTTGACGGTTATAAGAGAAGGTTTGTAAAGGTCGGCAGCGAATCGGTCATAAATGTAAATCTTGACAGCTCACTGCCTGGTGAAGGTTCAGGTGATGGACAGGATACATGCAGTAACATGTTTGTAACTTCTTCATCCGGTAATGTGAAGGCGGATTTTAGCGGGACTTCTTATTACCGGGTTGAGCAGCTGCTGCTAGGGCAGGTGCCGGGCTTGTATGTCACTCAAAACTCCGGTGCGCCGGGCAGTGATTACAGCATAAACATAAGGGGAGTAGGCTCTAACTTCAATGCCAGTCCGGTTATTTTTGTTGACGGCATACGTACTGAAGCTATAGAGTTTCTTGATCCCAATGATATTGAGTCCATAGAGATTCAGAGGGATGCTGCAGCATCAAGTATTTTTGGAATTGAAGGCGGAAACGGGGTAATATGGATTACCACACGCAATGGTTCCGGTAGTGACAAAAAGGTACAGTACAACTTCACTTATGGCACACAGCGTTATAGTACTGATGCAGAGATTATGAATGACCAGCAGTACTATACTTATATACATGAAGCACTGCTGGGTGAGGTGGCCAATGCAAACGCGCTGCCGGTGACGGATCCTTCTGTTGTGAGTCAGGTTGATTCGATGTTTCCCTATGCCCAGGGTAGTCTTCCTGCAAACACCAGGTGGCTGGACGAGATATTCGAGCCGGCTCCCATGCAGAAGCACCATATTTCTGTTGCAGGGGGCAATGAATCCTCTGATTATTATATATCGGGAAATTATTACAAGCAGGAGGGAGTAATAGGAGGTTCCAAATCGAGTTACCAGCGAATAGCTGTACGGTTAAATACCAATACTCAGTTAAAAGAGTGGCTGAAAGTGGGCAATAAGTTTGCATTCTCCCAGAATACGAGGGAAATACTTCCGGAGAATTCGGAGAAGGCAAGCATAGTGGCCAGCGCCATGCGCATGGATCCTCTTACCCCGGTGTATTTAAGCGGAACGCCGGATTTGGATGATGCTATCCTGGCAAGGTTAACAACCGGCGAGAACGATCAGTATTACGGCATTTCGGAAAATCTCAGGGATAATGGTTATTTCAATATAGCAAATCCATTGGCAAGGATAGTAAACAGCCACACAAACTACCTTGAGAATAAGATTCACGGTAGCGTTTACGGACAGCTTGAAATTACTGAAGGCCTCCTTCTTACGGAGAAGATAAATGTTGATGCTACCTACAGATACTGGAAAAACTGGGAACCTAATTTTTATTACAGCTCCTTTAATAATCTGAGTACAAGCTATGTAGAAGCAAGAATGGACAATTTTTTCAATTTTAGCTGGGATAACCTTCTTAGCTATCAGAAATCATTTGAAGATCATCATATTTTGGCTATGGCAGGCTACTCTGTCAAGTTGCTTAAATGGAGGTATACCTATGGCTCAAGACAGGGACTGCAGCTGATGCAGGATAATTATGCGCATTTAAGCAGCACAACAATAGATTTGCCGGGAACAAAATTTATAGGGGGAGATTATTATAATATAAAAATCGGTTCGTTGTATGGTATGTTTAATTATAATTATAAAAGTAAATATATCGCATCCTTAAGTTTGCGCTCCGACTCACCTACTGACTCTGTCGGATATGAGGGGTCGCACCTGTTTTATTCAGCCGGACTCGGATGGGTGGTTTCGGAAGAGGCTTTCTGGCCCTTGCCCTTAATAAATTCTTTTAAAATAAGAGCAAACTTAGGTACTGCAGGAGGCCACAACCCTTATAATCCTTTAGAGTCAGAAAAAGTCCAGATGATTAATGCAGGTTTTGACATGGGACTGAAAGATAACCTGGTAAACTTTTCTTTTGATTACTTTGACAACACATCTTCGGCCCTCAACATATATACTACGGTAGATACTGTTACAGGGTGGTTTGATATTGGAAAGGTAAAAAATTCGGGTATGGAGTTTTCACTTGGATTAAATAATGATAAAGGTGATTTTAAATATTCGGTAACCCTCATTGCCACTTATTTGAAGAATGAAGTTACGGAATTGAATCCTGATTTAGGTCCGATTTACGGGACACAGGTCAGTGATACGAATGTTGTGACTATGATATCCGAAGGATATCCGATATGGCACTTCTGCGGCTATGAAACAAATGGTGTATTTCAGAACCAGGGTGAGATAGACAGTTATGTAAATGGTAACGGACAGCTGCTTCAGCCGACAGCCATACCGGGAGATCTCAGGTTTGTTGACAGCAACGGGGACGGAGTGATAGATATGAACGATATGGTCGACATTGGAAAACCTAATCCTGACTGGATTTACGGATTGAATATAAACCTGGAGTATAAGGGAATAGATCTTGGTGTAAGCCTCCAGGGAGCCAGGGGTTTTGAAATTTATAACGCTGTAAAGGGTTCAAATGTCAACTTCAGCAACAGGTATGTGTCATTCTACGAAGACAGGTGGACGCAGGCCAATCATACGAATGACTGGTTCAGGCCTCTTGCATCTGACAGGAATGTCAATACAAGGCCAAGTGCCTTATTTATTGAAGACGGCTCTTACATTAAGCTAAGGCAAGTCACAATAGGCTATACTCTGCCTGGTGATTTGACGAAGAAAGCTCATATAGAGTCTTTAAGGCTGTTTGTAACCCTGGATAACATTCTGACAATAACCGATTATTCCGGACTTGATCCCGAAGTCGGTTATTCGTCGAATTTACCCGGAAGTTTTGGTGTTGACAGGGGTATCTACCCGCTTGCTTCCTCAATACTGTTCGGTATAAATCTGGGTCTATAATTCTAAATCAGAGAAATAATGAAAAAATCAAATATAATGTTAAAAACAGCAGAAATTAAAAATCTGATAACAGGTTATAGAAAGATATTACCTGATTTTTTAAGGTTCATCTTTTTTAATTTCTTAATTGTAGCTTTTGCTGCAAGTGGACTGGCACAAAATATTACAGTAACGGGATTCGTTACAGCGGGTGATAACAATGAGCCATTAATCGGGGCAACGGTTGTTATAGCAGGAACGACAACAGGTACGGTCACCGATATAAATGGTCACTATACGCTGGAAGTTCCCGACCGTCCCGATGTGAAGCTAAGTTTCTCATTTGTAGGCTATGTAAACGAAGAGGTGTCTGTAGAGGGGCGTACTGAAATAGACATGCTTTTGATTCCTTCGCTCGAATCCCTTGAGGAGGTTGTTGTTGTAGGCTACGGAGTTCAGAAGAAGAGCCTGGTTACAGGGTCCATAGCCAAAGTCGAGGCCGAGCAGGTTTCTCAGACACAGAACCTGCGTGTTGAACAGGCCCTGCAGGGAAAAACGTCGGGTGTAACGGTAGCACAGACATCCGGACAACCGGGTGCGCAGTATACTGTCCGTATCAGGGGAACAGGTACCCATCAGAATGCAGAACCCTTATATATTATAGACGGGATGAGAGTTAGCAGTGGATTTGATTATCTTGATCCCAATGATATTGAGTCAATAGAAATACTTAAGGACGCTGCTTCAGCTGCAATATATGGTGCCGAAGCTGCCAATGGTGTTATTCTGATAACAACCAAGAAAGGCCAGGCAGGGAAATCACAGATATCTTATGATTTTTATTACGGCATCCAGAGTCCCGTTAAGACAGTAAAAATGATGAATGCAAAGCAATATGTCGATTACTACAGGGATGCATATACAACAGAGATATTAAGGGACAATAGTGCGGCTACCCAGGATAATATAAAAATGCTGGTTGACGGGGTATTTCCTTATTCATCAGATACTATCGGAGAAGGCACAGACTGGATGGATCAGATATTTAACAATGCTCCCATGCAGAAACACTATCTTACTTTTTCAGGGGGCAGCGAAAAATCAAATTATTTTATATCAACAGGCTATTACTCGCAGGACGGGATTGTCGGAGAGGACAAGTCGAGTTTTAAAAGATATACGGCAAGAATTAACAGTGATCTAAAGGTGAATGACTGGATAAAGGTAGGAAATACTTTTTCCTATACACATAAAGTGAGAAAGGACATAGATGAAAACAATGAATTCGGAAGTGTTATTTCCAGTGCTTTTAACCTCGATCCTATTATGCCGATATACATGGATTCAACTGACCTTTTAGCTGACGAGATAGCTAATTACTACAGGTTGCCCAGGGACGAAGATGGCAATATTTATGGCCTCTCACGGCTGGTGCAGAACGAATTTAAGAATCCTTTAAGCACTATTGCTGTAGAACACCAGATATACACCGAAGATAAACTCGTAGGAGGAATATTTGCCGAATTATCACCGGTAAAGGGACTGGTGTATACATCAAAATTCAATGTCGACCTGGCTTTTGGACAAACGAACAGCTGGAACAGCAGTTGGTGGGCCCATAATAACCAGCAGGCTGTAAGAAGCAGGACAGAAACTGAAAACAACCGCTGGTTCACTTATCAGTGGGATAATTATGCAAGTTATAATCTGTCAGTCAGCAACCACAACCTATCACTGCTGGCAGGTATGTCTTTCAGGGAATATGTGAGGATCAGGCATGGTGCCATCGGTGACGGAATAATTGGTGACGGATTTATTGGTGACGGCTGGGACTATGCAAGACTGGATCTTGTGATAGGGGCGAGTGATTTTTATAATCCATACGGTCTGAAAGAACACAATGTGTTGCTGTCATATTTCGGAAGGATTGACTATAACTATAAGGAGAAGTACCTTATTACTTCTAACCTGAGATACGACGGTTCAAACAAGTTTGGTGAGGACAACAAGTTCGGGTTGTTCCCTTCTGTGTCGGGAGGCTGGATAATTTCCCGCGAGGAATTCTGGAACATTCCGTTCATAAGCTTCTTAAAGGCACGTGCCAGCTGGGGGCAGAACGGAAGTACTTCCAACCTGGGTGATTTCGACTATGTATCGACCATGGACGGAAGACCCACTTATATTTCAGGAGATGGAGATATAATAAAAGGTGCCGCACCATCGCGTGTAAGTAATATGGCGCTGAAATGGGAGACAAGTGAACAGATTGATGCAGGCTTTGATCTGGGATTCCTAGAGAACAGGCTTACACTTACTGCCGACTATTATGAAAAGAATACCAAAGACCTGCTGGCCCAGGCAACAACACCGTATTTAATCGGAGCAGATCCGCCTATGGTAAATGCAGCGAATATTACCAACTATGGTTACGAATTTGAGTTGGGTTTCAGGGAAAGCAAGGGTGAATTCAAATATAATATTATGGCAAATGCCTCTCACCTGAAAAATAAGGTAACAGAGCTTGACACATCTATTATCACTGAATTTGTAGGGACATCTGTTGGTCCCAGTACAGGAAATATTACCAGGTTTGATGAAGGTTATCCGGTATGGTACTTTTACGGCTACAAGGCGGCAGGAATCTTTCAGAATGAGGCTGAAATTCTGGCATATACCAATGACACAGGCATGGTGTACCAGCCCAAGGCAGTGCCGGGGGATGTTATTTTTGAGGATACTAACGGAGATGGTGTATTAAATGAAGACGACCGCGTATACATTGGTAAACCTCACCCTGATTGGATATTCGGATTAAATATGAACTTCGAATATAAAAACTTTGATCTGAGTTTATTCGTTCAGGGTGTATACGGTATTGATCTGTTTAATGGTATTGTCCGGACTGACATATCAACCAATAACCGCCCGCTTTATTATTACGATGACAGGTGGACCGGCGAGGGCTCAACAAATGACTGGTTCAGGCCAACAAACCTGGATAGAAACCTTAACTTCAGGGCCAGTAGTTTGTTTGTTGAAGACGGTTCGTATGTAAGGCTGAAGCAGTGTATGCTTGGCTACACAATACCAAAGTCGCTGACTACAAGGATAAGCATTGAAAACCTCAGATTATATGTGTCTGGTAATAACCTTCTGACCCTGACAAAATACAAGGGTATTGATCCTGAGATTGGCAATACTAATGATGAAAGCGATGGTGCAGGTTATGTAAGAAGTATTGGCGTTGACAGGGGATTTTATCCCGTTGCCAGGCAGATAATATTCGGTGTTACCTTATCATTTTAACCATAAAAATTTAATGTCATGAATATATTGAAAAAAATAGTAATGTCACTTGCTGTACTGTCAATTATTACAGCATGTTCAAAAGACGTTCTTAACATAGAATCTGAAGGACAGCAGCTGGAATCTTCCTATTTCAAGAATGATAATGAGGTGTTTATGGGTTTGATGGCTGCCTATGATATTATCACATGGAATTATGACTGGGGAATGTCACACTGGACAACATTAAATTCTGCAGATGATGATGCCAATGCCGGGGGTGCCAGTGCAAATGACAGGATTGAATATGTTGAATCTGATGAATACAGTTTAACAGTAACTAATGCCGGCCCTCAGGTTTTATGGAGAAAATATTACACGGGAATTTACAGGTGTAATATAATACTTGAGCTCGGTTATAATTCGGAACAGATGAAGAGGTTCAGGGCAGAAGCCAAGTTTTTAAGGGCCTATTATTACTTTGATTTGGTGAACTTCTTCGGGGATGTTCCACTGGTTGACCATGTGTTGAGTCCGGATGAGTACTATATGGCAAGAACTGACAAAAGTGAAGTATATGCACTTATTATTCAGGACTTGGAAGAGGCAATTCCCGATCTGCCGCTTAAATCAGAACTTCCTTCTGTTGAAAGGGGAAGGGCTACAAAGGGAGCAGCCAGGTTCCTGCTGGGGAAAACATACCTTTTCCTTGAGAACTGGAGCAAAGCAGCGGAATATTTTGAGGATATAATTAACTCGGGGATATATGATCTTGAGCCTGTCTATGCTGATATAATATCGCTGACACACGAATTTGGCATAGAATCCATTTTTGAGATTCCTTATACAATGAATGCAGGTGACCAGTGGGATTACCATAATGATGGCAATGTAGATATCCAGTTATGCGGAGTAAGAGGTTTGGCATTTTTTAAATCACCGGCCCCCAAATTCTATCGGATCAGAGCGGGGTGGGGATTTGTCAAGCCCACAACCGGCATTGTAGATGCCTATATTGCAGCAAACGATACTGTAAGATTAAATGCGAATATTATATTAGGAGATTCATTGCCTGAATATCTCCCATATTTCAGAAATTTCTTCCTGCGTTCGATGGCAAACTGGACTGATAATTACGGCTGGGAAGGATTTATAAGGAGAAAGTACCAGGCATTTAGCGGAGAGTCAAACGGGAATCAATATGAGCAGAATTTCGTGGTTTACCGTTATGATGATCTTTTATTGATGTATGCCGAAGTGAAGTACCATTTAAATGACGAGGTAACGGCAAGGAATTTAATTAACCAGGTGAGGGCAAGGGTTTCCCTTGATCCTATAAGTTCAAGCGGACAGGATTTATTTGATGATCTTGTTTTGGAGAGGAGGCTTGAGCTGGCATTTGATGCCGTCAGGTACTGGGATTTATTAAGATGGGGATTGGCTGACCAGATTTTTGGAGCCCTTGAATTCCCCAAGCAATGGAATCCTGAACGTAAGGGTCTGTGGCCCATTCCACAGGATGAGATTGAAAGAACAGGAGGAACATTAAAGCAGAACGACGGATATTAATTGATACTCAAATACTTATCCGGTTGATATCATTAACAGATTATGCTTGCAATTATATATATTTTTTTATGAGTATTTATTTGCCTGCTATCACGACCAGTAATAACAGTGATAGCAGGCAAATTCCCATGCCGGAATAAGTATTCCATTTTTAATTTAAAGTATAGTATTATGGATCATAAAATAAACAAATTATATGTCATACTGTTGTCGATGATTGTTGCACTTGGCGGGTTCTTATTAGGGTTCGACAGTGCCGTGATATCGGGAGCCGTACCTTATTATAAAGAGTTTTTTAACCTTGATCAGGGAACCTTCTGGTTCGGATTTTCAGTGGCATCACTGACAGTTGGATCTATAGCGGGTAACCTTATGGGTGGAGTGCTGTCAGACAAATTCGGGCGTAAAATAATACTGCTTTTTACGGCCTCGTTATTTGCATTTTGTGCGCTTGGAACAGCCATGGCCCACTCATTCATTTTCTTTATTGTTGCAAGGATAATCGGAGGCATAGGTGTCGGCATGGCCATACTTGTAGCACCTATGTACATAGCCGAGGTATCGCCTAAAAAATACAGGGGAACACTTGTTTCAATAAACCAGCTGAATATAGTTTTAGGTATATCGATTGCTTTCTTTTCAAATTATTTTATACAGGATATTGTGACCGATCCTGAACGTAACTGGAGGTGGATGCTTGGAGTAGGAGCACTGCCGGCGGTCCTGTACTTCCTGCTATTGTACATCGTTCCACAGAGTCCGCGCTGGCTGGTTCAACACGGGAGGGCTGAAGAGGCAAGAGAAGTACTTTCAAAAATCGGCGGAGATGAATACTCCGATGTCATTTTAAGTGAAATCCGTGAAAGCGTAAAAAAGGACGAAGGAAAGAAGAAAACGTATTTCAGGGATATCTTTAAGAAGCAGTTGAAATATGTTTTGCTCATAGGCTTTGGAATTGCAGCACTGCAGCAGATATCAGCCATCAATGCCATTTTGTATTATTCGACAATAATTTTTGAGACTGCCGGTGGCGGAAGAGATTCTGCATTTGTCCAGGCCGTTATCCTGGGTATCACCAACCTTGTGTTTACTGTAGTTGCCATGTTCCTCATTGACAGGCTGGGACGAAAACCATTGCTCATAATAGGACTTGCAGGAATTATTACGGCTTATCTTGTTTCTTCCCTTTCATTTTACCAGGCTTCATATAAGATTACCCCGGATAGCCTGGACAGTATTGTTATGGAGCTTTCAAAGCAGGGTACAGCCGAGGGCAGGATCATAGAAGTAAAAGAAGGGCTGAACACTTTACTAGATAAAGAATATGGCGGGGAGGTAGCATTCTTTAATTCCGTAGAGGAGCAGATAGGCACGTTAAACTATACCGATTTTAAAGATACTATTCTTGAGCATAGTGTAAATATGAACGCAATATTATTGCTGGCAGGAATATTATTATTCATGGCATCTTTTGCCATATCACTGGGTCCGGTCACATGGGCGTTATTGTCTGAAATATTTCCCAACAAGATCAGGGGCCTTGCCATTTCGCTGTCGGGATTCCTGAATGCGCTGGTAAGCTCGCTTATGATAACTGTCTTTCCCATTTCGCTCGAAATAATGGGATCGGGCAGCACATATATTATACTTTGCGGATTATGTTCAGTGGGATTGATCTTTGTGCTGAAGTATGTACCTGAAACAAAGGGTAAATCTCTTGAAGAACTGGAAAAGCAATTAATTAAATAAAACATATTAATGAGGTTAATGAGACAAATTATGAGAAAATTTAAAAAAGTAGTGGCCCTGGCAATTAAGTCACTGGCGGTTTATGTAATAATAGCGCTTGCCCTGGGTTCCTGTTCACACAGGGATAAGGCTGTAAAAGTTGAACTGAAATTTGAGAATGGCAAATACCAGCTGTACAGGGCAGGCAAACCTTATTATATAAAAGGGGCAGGATGCGAGTTCGGTGATATAGCGAACCTGGCATCACACGGCGCCAACTCGGTAAGGACGTGGAGGACAGACAGTGCACAAAAGGTTCTGGATGTAGCGTATGAAAACGGACTAACAGTGATGATGGGACTGGAAGTAGGGCTTGAAAGGCACGGATTTGATTATAATGATACGGCCAGTGTAAAGCAGCAATTCGAGTTTATAAAGGGAGAGGTACTAAAGTATAAAGACCATCCTGCTTTGCTTGCCTGGGGCATTGGAAATGAGCTTAATCTCTGGTATAAAAATAAAAAAGTATGGGATGCCGTGAATAATATTGCAAAGATGATACATGAAGTTGACGGCAATCATCCTGCAACAACCATGTTGTCCGGCATAGGGAAGGATGAGATAGATTATATAAAAGAGCATTGTCCCGATATTGATTTCATTTGTATTCAGATGTACGGAGACGTTATTAACCTTGAAAAGAGAATTAATGATGCAGGGTGGGATGGTGCTTACGCAGTGACGGAGTGGGGGGCAACAGGACACTGGGAAGTGGCACGTACCGAATGGAATATTCCTATTGAACAAACCAGCTCGGAAAAGGCTGATGTAATTCTTGAAAGATGGGAAAAGGCAATTTATTC
Organism: uncultured Bacteroidales bacterium; assembly: GCA_964580815.1. GTDB lineage: Bacteria > Bacteroidota > Bacteroidia > Bacteroidales > UBA10428. Next base: position 6,140 of record CAZOLY010000064.1, on the reverse strand, counting down.
CAACAAAACTCATTGTCTCGGTTCTTATGTATTTTTTTGGGCACAGAAACAGGAAAGAACACCCACATGGTATGGATTCTTTCTTGAGACAGGTGAAGAAACCGAACCGACAGATGTGATGCAGTATGTGTGGACAGGCAAATGGCCGGAAAACAGGGTGCCAAGGATGGATTCGGTATTCCTTGACAGCAAAACGAAGTTTGATAATATACATCTTAAGGCAGGGGAAGATTATGTATTAAATGTTTACAGCCATGATTATGAAAATGATTCCCTGAAGCTTGATGTTGAGATAATGCGTGATATCCCTGAATATTACAGGGGAGGAGGAGATCCTGAAAAACGTCCGCAAACCCTGTTTAAAACAGGATATAAAGATTATAATCCCGCATTAACAATAAAAGCTCCCGAAGAAGAGGGGCCATACAGGATTTATGCATATGTCACAGACGGACATAACAATGCAGGTACCGCCAATATCCCGTTTTATGTTGATAAATGATTTTTATAACAGAATAATTTCTACAGTTATAAATAATAATATAATTTCTATAATTATGAAAATATATAAAGCATTTTGTTTAGCTTTTTTAGTTATGCTATTCTTGCCAGCTAAATTAACTGCACAGTGTGAAAGTTTGATCTGGGCTGATGAATTTGATGCAGCAGAGATTAATGTGGCAAAGTGGACTATTAATGTAGATGATTACGGAGGAGGGAATAGTGAACTTCAATATTATACTGACAGGATGGAAAATATAAAGGTTGAAGACGGGAAACTGGTAATAACCGCTTTAAAAGAAAATTACCTTACACGTGAATATACTTCAGCAAAGATAAACAGCAAATACAAAGGAGACTGGAGATACGGAAGAATTGAGGCCAGTATCAAATTGCCGGAAGGACAGGGAATGTGGCCGGCCTTCTGGATGCTTCCTACAGAGCAGGTATACGGAGGATGGCCTAACAGCGGAGAAATAGATATAATGGAGCTTGTTGGCCATGAACCATCAACGGTATATGGAACTTTACATTACGGTCCCCCCTGGGAATACACAAATGGATCCTATATCCTTCCCTCTGGTAAATTCTCTGATGATTTTCACGTGTTTTCAATTGAATGGACACCTGACTCTATCAGCTGGTTTGTTGATGACCAGCTTTATTCAACGAAAAATGCTGATAGTGTTTCACACTGGGAGCCATTCCAGGAGAAATTTCATGTGATATTAAATTTGGCAGTGGGTGGAAACTGGCCCGGCTCACCTGATGAGACAACTGTTTTTCCACAAACTATGGAGGTAGAATATGTCAGGGTTTACGGAGATATGTCTGACCAGCAGATAACAGCACTGGATAAGGCATATCCGCTTGCAAAAGCTGTAAGGTATTCTTTTTCTGATATTCCTGGTGCAACGTTTAACTGGTCCGTGCCTGGAGGCTCCAGCATTCTATCAGGCCAGAACACAAGCCAGATTTCAGTAAACTGGGGATGTGATACGGGAACCATATCACTTGAGGTGGTTGATCCTACATGCGGCACTTTTAACTACGGTTTACCGGTAAAATTTTCAGATATCTCGATATCAGGAGAAGAAAGGGTACTGCAAAATGAACCGGACCTCTTATTTACGCTGCCTGATCTTGACAGTACTGATTTCAGTTGGGTATTGCCTGAAGGGGCATCAGTAAGCGGAGATGCAAATAACGATTCAATTTTTGTTACCTGGGGCTGTAATGAAGGATATGTAAAAGTTAATATTTCAAATAAGTGCGATACCTACCTTGATTCAATGAACGTCATTATCGATAAACCTTTATTGTTGGGGCCATCTTATGTAAGTCAGTTTTCAACAGGCGTCGAATATTTTGCTACTGAAATGCCTGAAGCTTCTTATGACTGGTTTGTTCCTGAAGGTGCAACCATAGCCGGGAGCGATTCATCAAATTCGGTCTCGGTTAACTTCGGTAATATTGAAGGTAAAGTGGGAGTTATTATTACCAATACTTGCGGAGCAGATACATTTTCAATAAATGTTAATCTCTCTGACACTATTGTCCTGGCTGATTTTGAAACAACATTTATAAATTTTGTCGGATGGGAAACAGGGGTTAATCCCACGTGGGTAGAAAATCCGTTTAAGGACGGGCAAAATAGCAGTGACCATGTTGGTACTTCATTTAAAACAACAGTAGCATGGTCAGGCATTTATGGAGATCTGGGTTATAATATGAACCTGAGTGAGCATAACAGGTTTTCTGCAAAGATATACGGACCAAAGGCCGGTTCATTTCTTTTTAAGATAGAGGACGTTGATGCCGGAATAGTGCCGGTAGGCAAAGATATTAACATTAACAGTCCGGTTGAAGTCCCTCAGCCATATTCAGAGGCAGGTGCATGGGAAGAGCTGGTTTTTGATTTTACAGGTGCCGAGACCGGTGTTTATGACAGGATTACGCTGTTTTATGATTTCGGATCAACGGATACAAATACTTTCTACTTTGACGATATTATTCTGTTACCTGCAGATACGGCTTTTATATCCCTGTCCCAGGATGAAGACATAGTGGAAGGACAGGAAGACGGGAAACATATAATTGTTACGGTGAGTTACAATGATTTTGCTGAAAATATAACACCAGGTAACTGGAACTTCAGTAATCTTCCTGGAGGAGTTGCCGTCGGAACCATATCCAGGGTTGACAGGGATACTGTCATTCTGACCCTGTCAGGAAACGCAACGGAGGAATATGTAGCAAATATAACTGACTTTACAGTTACGGTGAGCAAGGATGAATTCAGGGATGCTGAATATGATTTGACAGCAAATACGGGGATTGTATTTAAGGCTTTAGGTGAGAGCGGTCTTAATAATAAATTTGAGAATAACATAAAAGTATATCCAAATCCGACTAACGGTGATATCAGGATTCATCTTCCTGAACAGGAATATGACAATCTTTTATGCCTGATTTGCAGCATTGACGGAAGAATAATCAAATCATATGAGTTTAATGGTTTTTTTCCTGGTTATTTAATAATAAATGATTTACCGGAAGGAATATATTTATTAAAAATTCAAGATGGGCAGGAGAGTTTCTTTCAAAAAATAATTGTTTACTGAATCTGAATGTCTATTATACTTAAGAATAGCAAATTAAGGATTGAAATTGACAAGCCCGGGCAAAACTACCGGACATCCCGCTTTGACTGGACGGGCAAAATAATACAGGTCACTTTTGAGAACAAATATACTTTTTGCACCGATGAAGCCCTCGATCCTGAACTGGTAAACATCAGGGGAAGGGGACTTTATAATGAATTCGGGATAAGCGAGGCATTAGGCTACGACGACTGCAGGCCGGGTAAAAACTTTGCCAAAATAGGGGTCGGATTGTTAAGAAAAGAAAATGAGGAACCTTATAATTTCTTTAAGGATTATAAAGTTACTCCCTTTAAGACATTGTATAAATCAGACTCACATTATGCGATATTTGTTTCGTATCCCACTCCGTGTAACGGATTTGCCGTTGAGCTGACAAAAAATATATCCCTGAATAACAATTCATTTACCATCTTTTATAATCTTAAAAACACCGGTGAAAAGGCAGTGAGGACAAATGAGTATTGTCACAACTTCCTGGCAATAAACCGCAGAATGGTTGACAGGGAGTATAAGCTGCGCTTTCCTTTCAATATAGACAGGGAAAAAATACAGGAAATTGTTGATCCTGACGAGGTACTGAAAATTGATCGTAATGATATAAGCTGGAAGTCGGCTTATAAAAAACAGTTCTTCCTGGGATCACTGGATGCGGGTAAAAAGGTGAAGGCGGCATGGGCACTTGAAAATTCAGTATTAAAGGTGGGCATCAGGGAATCAGGTAATTTTGTGCCCGAGAAAATAAACCTGTGGGGTAACACCCATGTTGTAAGTCCTGAAATATTTATCAGGATTGATCTGCCGCCCGGCAAGTCAATGAGCTGGGTAAGGGAATATGAAGTATATCGTTTATAAAAGGTTCGAATCAATTACCGGTAAATTACGAAAAACAGGAGTCCGGGGAAACGAATATGTACCGCCCATGCAAGCTTGATATATAAAAGAATATAAAATTGAAATTTAGTATATATTTTTGAATATATGAATCCGGGAAAAGATTATAACCTGTAAATATTTAAAAATGAGAGTCAGGATAAATATACGAATATATTTTATAAAAGTCCTTTTACCACTTCTTATTATTTTTATCTCTCTAATTTCATGTAAACAACCCCGCGAAACTCCCGATGCCAGGGAAGTCCGGGAGATGAGGGAAGCTGCTGCAATAAACCGCCGTATTGAGGAGCTGCTTTCGGTGATGACCCTCGAGGAGAAGGTGGGACAGATGATAAATATAGGACTACCAACATTACTCCAGGGGGACATTTACTATGCGCCAAGGGATACCTCCATAATTGATACTGTAAAGCTTGCTACGTATATTGGCAAATACGGAGTGGGATCGGTACATAACACTCCCGGCTACCCGCCGGACAGGGATGAATGGTACAGGCTGATAAAGCAGATACAGGACTATGCGATAAACCATACGAGGCTTGGCATACCTGTCATTTATGGAATTGATGGCGTACATGGGGCCAATTTCGTAAATTATTCGACAATGCTGCCCCAGCAGATTGCCCTTGCTGCCTCCTGGAATACGGGACTGGCGGAGAGGGCAGGAGAGATAACCTCCTACGAACTTAGAGCTGCATCCATGCCATGGAATTATGCACCTGTTATTGATATTGCTACACAGCCATTGTGGGGGAGGATGTTTGAGAGCTTCGGCGAGGACCCCTACCTTATTTCGCAGATGTCAAATGCCTGGATCAGGGGAGCCCAGGGTGATGATATGTCAGACACCACAAAAACAGTAGTATGCATAAAGCACTACATCGGCTATGGAGCCGCCACCAACGGCAAGGACAAGGCAAATGCATTCATCCCTGAAAACTACCTGCGCCAGTATTATCTGCCGCCATTCACGGAAGCCCTTAGAAACGGAGCATTGACTGTGATGTTAAGCTCTAACTCCGTGAACGGCATACCCTGCAATATCAATAAATATTACCTTACGGATATTTTAAAGGATGAGCTCGGCTTCCGGGGATTTACCGTATCTGACTTCAGCGATATTGAATTCCTCGTAGATGCCCACCAGGTGGCATATGACAAGAAAGAAGCCACGAAGATGGCTGTACTGGCCGGACTGGATATGATAATGAATCCCTATAATGCCGATGTCTCCGGTATGCTTGTTGATCTTGTATATAGGGGTGAGATACCAGTGAGCAGGATAAATGACGCTGTAAGCAGGATATTACTTGTAAAATTTAAGCTGGGCTTGTTTGAAAAGCCGTATGATGATCCCGGCTCATTCAGGGATTTTGGATCGGATAAATTTGCAGAAGATAATTACAAAGCGGCAACAGAATGCATTACACTTCTTAAGAATAATAATGTACTGCCTCTTCCTGCGGGATGCAAAATCCTGGTAACAGGAGTGGCAGCAAACTCTATGAATTATATTAACGGGGCCTGGTCAAGGACTTTCCAGGGTGTGGAAACGGCATTCAATGATCCTTCAAAGCAGACCATCCTGGATGCATTGCTAAGCTGGGCGGACAAAGACAATGTGAAATATATTGAAGGCACTGATTACGAAGAAGACATTAATACCAGGGAAGCAGTTAAGGCCGCTGCCGGAGCAGACTATATTGTTGTCTGCCTTGGCGAGATACCTGCGACAGAAAAGCCCTCAGATATTGATGAGCTGCCGCTTCCGCAGGTACAGTTAAACCTTGTAAAAGAATTGAGTAAAACAGGCAAGCCTGTTATTCTTGTGCTTGTCGAGGGGCGCCCCCGTATCATCAGGGATATAGAACCTCTTGTGCAGGGTTTAATCCTTGCATACCTGCCCGGTGATGAAGGAGGGAGGGCTGTAACTGCCATTATTTCCGGGGATGTGAATCCGTCCGCCAAGCTGCCTTTTACTTATCCCAAATACACGGGTAATACTTTGACATACTGGCATAAGAAGGCCGATATAAGGGATAAGAACTGGGGATACAACGGGTTTTACCCCCAGTATGA
>CAZOLY010000063.1:0-17690 GCA_964580815.1 uncultured Bacteroidales bacterium | reverse complement strand
AGCATTTTTTATGGCTAAATCTCTCTGTTTTTCCCAGACACGCAACTGGGCAATCATATTTCTGAATTCCTTATATATTTGCCTTATTTCAGTTGCAGAATTTCTTAAGTTGATCTTATCTATATATCTGAAGTTATGTTTAGTAAGATTTGAAATATAACTTGTTAAAGTCTCCAGGTGTGACACCAGGTGTTTTGATAAAACGTAGCTGACAACTACAGACAGTAAAATAACAAATGCTATAAAAGTAGCATAATAGATGCTGGTTTTTCTCAGTAATGCCTGCTGGGTGTTGACTGATTTATTCTCCAGCTTTACCAGCAGGGATTCTATTACCATACATTTTTGTCGCAGATCAAACCATAGTCCCGAGTTGTCTTTTATGCCAATTTGTTTGTCTAATTTAACTAAAAGATGAAATACATTTATATAATTATCTAATGTGGATGTAATTAAAGATCTTTCACTATATGATAATCGATTATTTGTGGTTATTGAGGATTTTAAATTCTGGGAAAGCCTGTCGAAGTTCTCAATATAGAATTCATCATTTCTTAAGAAATAGTCTTTTTCGTTCCGCCTGATTTGCAATATTCTGGCTTTACTGATTTTTGAATTATTTTCGAGTTTATTTATATAATCTATCATTTCACCCTCAAGACCAAAATTTTTATAGCCTTTTTTGTATATAAGATAAACCAGGGTATCATAGATTATACAATAATCCTTAAATTCGGCAGTAACCTGTGAAAGTTCATTATCATGCTTAAATGATTTCCAGGCATTTGTATTATTTATTTTGGCAATTTTTTCCCCGACGGAATTTGTAAGAACCTGATGCTGGTTTAAGATATTGCTTTCCCCTGTAATAAAGAACCTGGGATTGAAAGATTCTGAATAAAAAAAGTCATCAGATAGCCTGAACATTTTAAGGAAATCAATATGAAGAGAATTTATTTCTTTGACAACAGAATTAATTTTGTCTTCTTTTCTGTTGAGTATAATATTAGACGGGATAATAACACAGGCAATCAATAAAGAGAAAATCAGGAACCAGCCTAAAAGTCTATATCTTAGTGAATTAAGCATTATCGGCACACCATATCATTGTGTCATTGAAAGTAATCATATTTAATTAAAATTTAACAAATAAAGTAATAAAATTTTTTCACATTTTTAAATATGACGAAATATGGATGTCATTATAATTTATTTTAATGCAGGTATTTTTAGATTACCGGGATTTAATTTTATATTATTAAATGAGATAGAGTAATCTAATATATTGAAAATAAGTAATCTGCCACTTAATATATTATCTAATTGCAATATAATTTTCAATACTTCATTTGCCATTATAGTACCAACTATATTATAAATAATTCCTATACCCGCAATACTTTTCATTTCAGGGGTTATATTACCGGAAGGAATAGTCGGGTAAAGGCATCGCAATGTCGGGCCTTTTTTAAAATTAAAAACGGAAACCATTCCTAATGAATTTTCAATTAAACCGAATACAAACGGTTTATCAAGAGTGACAGCAGCATCATTAATTAAATATTTAGCAGGGAAATTATCTGTAGCATCAACTATTAGAGAGTACCCTCTGCAAATATCAAGTATATTGTTCCTGTTAATGCAAACGTTATATAGCTCATAATTGACAAAGTGATTTAATTCTTTAAGCTTTTGCCTTGATATAATTGCCTTTTCTTTACCAATATCTGCATTCCCGTAAAGTCTTTGCTTTGAGAGGTTTTTTTCTTCAACAGGAAAATTATCTGAAATACCTATATTCCCTATTCCCGCAGTAGCCAGATTTTGAAGCACAGCAGTACCTTTGCCGCCAGCACCAATTACCAGAATACTGGAGTCCTTTAGTTTTTGCTGGCCTTCAATACCCAGGGATGGCAATTTTATCTGGGATGAATATCTTCTTAATTCTTTTTCATTTAAGGATTCTGATTCCATAATAAAAAGTATTATGATTGATATATAAAAATAAAAAAAGTGCTATTCATATAGCACTTTTCTTGCTTATTTATTTTAAAGTTATTTAAAAGGCAAATGATAATCCTATTGAAAAGGGATAAAGCTCGGGATCGTTATCTTTTTCAAAAAAAGGTGTAAGGTAGTAATTGCCGTATAAATTCAGCGCCCTGTAACCTATTCTTGCAGTTAATCCATATCTCAGGGGATTGATATTGAAATCATCACGTATTTTGTCTTTTTGCTTGTTACCGTCAACTTTGTATATGACCTTTGAGTGGGATCCAAGTTTCAATCCTCCTATAACACCTCCGGAAATATATATTCTTTTTGATCTTTTAGCGTTTAATAATTGCAGTTCAAGTAAAAGGGGCATTCTTAAAAAAGTAGTTTTAAGCTTGCTTTTGCTAAGTGAGCTGGGATAATCGTCTTTTGTGATAATATTGCCATCAAGTTCCTGGATATTATTGTCACCGTCAAAATGATAATCGTTAAACTCAAGGCCCAGTCCTGTTACAAGCCCAAACCTGTTAGTCCCGAATCCAATACTATATTGTTTAACATTCCAGTTAAAATTCCATGAACGGCCTGTATTAAGATCCATGAACTCTTCTCCTTCTGTCCTCGTCATGGAAAAATTATTATCAACAAAATTGTTAATCCCGAATTCCACGCCGGTCCAATGGCCCTTGAACTTCTTTTTCTTTGTTTCGGATTTATCTTTGTTTTCATCTGAATCGGTTACTTTTATTGAAGTGCCTTTATCATCTGCAATAATACTTATATCTTTATCTCCTATATCGATTTTTGTAGTATCATGACTTTGGTTAACTTTTACTATCTCATCAATTTCTACACTGACATTATCTTCATTATCCTCCAAAATAACTGCAGATGCTTTTTCCCGGTTTTCATTAATAGTATCCCCATCCTGGGCATTTACGCCGATGGCAGCTATTATCATTAATGCTAAAATTCCTGTTTTTTTCATTATTATATAATTTTAAGTTTAGTAATAATTATAATCATTTTAATGAAGTGACGTATACATATCAAAAAAGTTACAAATAAGAAATTATTTACCCCGGTTGGATGAAATACTGAATGATTCGCTGTCGAGTGCAAAAGCCACAATCTTGCCTTCATTATTCATTTTTTTGCTAATAAGTACTTCAGATTCAGTAAGATAATTGAAACTCTTAACTCCTGCTTCCGCCAGTCTCCATACATTTATTTTATTCAGCTTTATCCATGAATCCCCGGTATCGCTTGTGTTTATTAAGTTTCGCACTGCTAACTCTATTGGTCCGTATTTGTTATTATATAAATTTTTTGTTGCGATAAGTGGAGCTCTCATTATAATATCAGAATCTTTATCAGTGTTGATTTTATTTACATATATGGGGGTCAGGTATCCAGGAGTTCCTTTTTTATCAACCTGATTGATATTTTGGCCCCTGGCGGGCAATTTTTCTTCAGGTCTTTTATACCTGATCTTTTCCCTTGAGTCAATTTTTTGTTCTGTTAATGCCAACCTTTCAGCAACCACGTTATTATTTTCATATTCTTTCCGGGGGGCATTGTTTAATTCCGCTACATTTTCAGCGGCCTGGCTCCCGGACAATATTTCTTTCTCTTTCCAGGGCATAAAAACAAGCATTAACAGAATAAGTATGGCTGCAGCAATTGATGAAGCATATAGTAACACATTCCTCCTGCGAACAAAAGGACTAATCTTTTTAATATTATTCTTTTCGTAAAATTTTATGCTATAATCAGGAGTGAGATGAATATTTGAATAGATCTCAAAGTCTTTCTGCTTTTCAGGATGATCTTTGATGTATTCTCTTAATCTGAACTCGTCACGGTCACTTAAATCTCCTTCAAATTTAGCAATGCAAAACTCTTCAAAGTTCTCATTATTAATATTTTCAATATCGGAATAATCTTTTTTCAGCAGACTTTTATCAAAGCTGGCTGTTGATGAAAGATTTAACCTTATACATTTATAATCATTGAATTCTGCTTCAAGGTCGGGATTCTGGGACAGGAAGCTGATAAGCTCTGCAGACTCGACGGGATCAAGTTTTCCGTCAAAATAGTCTATTATAAAAGCCTCGTAATTTTTCTTGTTAATATTCATGGTATAACTAATGTATAAACCTAAATTACTGTTTCAATACTACCTATATATTTTTTAAGAAACATACGTCCCCTGTAGATATATACTTTTACCTGTGATTCGCTTAACCCTGTAATATCAGCAATTTCATCGTATGAGTATCCCTCATAATCCCTTAATAAAATAACGGATCTCTGATCATCAGGAAGTTTATTTACTGCTTCTTCAAGTAATTCCGATAAACCAGTATATTGTTTTGTGTGCGAGTACATGTCAGTATTAATTTTTTCAAAATCTGCAAGTCTTTTTTCTTTCCTTATCAAGTCTATCATTGTATGGTATGCTGCGGTAAAAAGGTATGATTTCACTTTTAAATAGGTGACATCTGAAATCTTAACCCATAATTTTTCATACGTATCCTGTATTATATCTTTTGCTTTTTCTTCATCCTTAATGTTTTTAAGAATGAATCGATATAATCCGTCAGAATAATCATCGACACTCTTATTAAATTCCGCTACAGTCATTTATATTTAATTCCAGTTTTGTGACGCTTAAGTTATCCTGTTTGTTACAACAGAATTTTAAAAAATTAGATATTTTAATATCGTAATCTGAACATGTAATAAAATAAATTGCACAATTGTAATTAATTAACTTGCTATTAGGGACATAGATAAACATAAATATTATAAATAACTAATATTTCATTCTAAAATACAAAGTTAGAAGAAAGTTATTTTTATAAGGCAGTTAAAAAATTTCGCAAAAAGCTTGACAAATAAAAAATAATATGTTACATTTGACCAAACGTTCAGTCAAAAAATATTAATCATGATGCCAGATGGCATTTTTTAAATAAAGATATTATGACTGAACGTTCAGTCTAAAATAAAAGTAAATGGCACCAAGAACTGTAGAACAATATGAACAAATAAGAGAACAGAAAAAGGCCCTTATACTTGAAGCAGCTCTTGAACTTTTCGCTGATGAAGGATTTCACAATACTTCAATAAGTAAAATAGCCAAATCAGCTGGCATATCCAAAGGATTAATGTATAATTATTTTGAAAGCAAGGAGGCATTGCTTCATGAGATTGTTATATCAGGTATAAAAGATCTGACAGGGACTTTTGACCCCAACAATGACGGGATACTTACTACCGAGGAACTGGAATTTTTTATTAACCAGACATTTGAAATTTTAAAAACAAACACAAAATACTGGAAGCTTTATTTTGCTATTATTTTACAGCCAAGTGTATTGAAAATGTTCGGAACGGATTTCCTTAATATACTTGCACCTATTTTTAAAATGCTTGAGGAATATTTCCGCAGGAAGGGGTATGAAAAGCCTGAGCTGGAAAGCAAGTTATTCGGAGCAATACTGGATGGATTAAGTTTTCATTATATAATAGACCCTGCTAATTTTCCACTGGAAGACATTAAGAAAACATTGGTTAACAGATATGTTAGAAAAAAATAAAATTAAAGTCATGAAAGCAAATAAAATATTACTACTGCCCGGAATATTACTGTTAATTACTTCAGTCACGGTTCAGGCGCAGGCTTTAACTGCAAAGGAAATTGTGCAAAAAGCCGATGCAAAAATGAAAGGGGAAAAATCAAGTTACAGTACGATGACTATGACAATTGTCAGGCCCACATGGACGCGAACAATAGCATTCAAAAACTGGACTAAAGGGGCAGAGTATTCGCTTGCATTGATCACAGCACCGGCAAAGGAAAAAGGGCAGTCCTTTCTCAAACGGGAAAAAGAAATGTGGAGCTGGAATCCCGTAATAAACAGAATGATTAAGCTCCCGCCATCAATGCTGGCCCAGGGATGGATGGGCTCTGATTTTACAAATGACGATTTATTGAATGAATCGTCTGTTGTAGTTGACTATACCCATAAAAAGCTGGGGGAAGAGGATATTGCAGGAAGAAAATGTTATAAAATCGAACTTATTCCGCTGGAGGATGCTGCAGTAGTCTGGGGGAAGATATATATATGGATTTCTGTGAATGATTTTCTATGGATGAAAGCCGAATACTATGATGAGGATGAATACCTTATTAAAACAGAGCTGGCATATGATATAAAAAATATGGATGGCAGGATAATCCCGGCAAAGTATGAACTTATCCCCTCCGACAAGCCGGGCCATAAAACAGTTGTTGTTATGGATGAAGTTAAATTCAATATACCGCTGTCAGATGACTTTTTTTCTCAGCAGAATATGAAAAAAGTAAGATAAAAGGACCAATAACTTAAAATTCAGAAAAATGAACAATCTGTTATTTGCATGGAAAAACCTTTGGAGAAATAGGCGCCGTACCACTATAACAGTAACGGCCATAGTTGTTGCAGTCTTTATGTCAACCTGTATGAGCTCTATGCAGGAAGGTATATATTCAAAGATGATTGATAATGTTGTAAAGTTTTATTCAGGATATCTGCAGGTTCATAATGTAGACTACTGGGAATCCAAATCCATAAATGACGTATATAAGCCCGATAACAAATTTTATGCTGTGCTTGACAGTGTTAAGGAAATTGTTCACCATGTTCCCAGAGTCGAATCTTTCAGTCTTATTTCAACCGGTGAAAATACAAAAGGGGGAGCAATTATAGGGGTTGATCCGGAGCCAGAGAAAAAGTTATCTGAATTGTCAAAATGGGTATCCGAGGGAGAATATCTTAAGAAGAATGATGACGGTATATTAATAGCTGTTAACCTGGCGAAAAATCTTAAGGTTAACATTGGAGATACTGTTATATTATTAAGCCAGGGGTACCATGGCGCTACTGCTGCCGGGTTATTCCCGGTAAGGGGGATCCTTACATTTCCCTCCCCGGATCTGAATAATTTTGGTGCTTATATTGATATCCGCAGAGCACAGGACTTTTTTTCAATGCCTGGAATGGTCACATCAACAGCTATTATGGTAGAGGATTATTCAGATGTTGCATCTGTCAAGAATGAACTGGAAGCTAAGTTGCAGAATGATTATAGCATAATGACCTGGGACGAAATGCAGCCCGAGGTTGTGCAGATGATTGAAGGTGACAGGGCAGGTGGTGTAATAATGAAAGCAGTTTTATATATAGTTGTGGGATTCGGCATATTGGGAACCATAATTATGATGGTGGCAGAAAGGAAGAAAGAAACGGGAATTACAGTCGCTATAGGTATGCAAAAAAGGAAATTGCAGGCTATAATGTTCTATGAAACATTATTCATGGGATTTTTAGGGGTATTTTTCGGATTTCTTATTAGCGTGCCTATAATTATTGTACTACTGCACCATCCCCTGCCATTGCCCGGGGAAGTCTCGGAAGTATACGAAAAATTCGGATTTGAGCCATTAATTTATTTTGGCGCACAGGCCAGGGTTTTTGTTAACCAGGTTATTACTGTATTTGCCATAAGCTTGCTCATATCTTTATACCCGGTATTTAAAATAAGGAATCTTAAAGTAGCTAATGCTTTGAGAACATAAAATATTAATTAATAACTTAAAATTTAACGATATGTTATGGTCAGTTGCATGGAGAAATATCTGGCGAAGTAAGGTACGAAGCCTGGTAATTATATGTGCCTTAGCCATAGGTATTTTATCAGGAGTATTTACATGGGCTCTTTACGAGGGAATGGCAATTCAACGAATCAACTCAGCAATAAAAACAGAAGCATCACATATCCAGCTTCATCATAAAAAGTACCTGGAAAATCCTGATGTACAATATTTTATAAACAATTCAAATGATATAAGGGATCAAATAGACAGTATGGCCGGTGTAAAGGCAGTCACTGTCAGGGTTATCGTTAATTCAATGATTGCTTCGGCTGAGACCGGCGCAGGTGTCCAGATTGTTGGCGTAAATCCTGAAGACGAGAGACAGGTTACTAATTTGTATGAAAAAATAGTGGAAGGAGCATATTTTGAAGGAAAAGGGCGTAATCCCATAATTATAGGTGAAAAGACGGCAAAAAAACTTAATGTAAATGTAAGGTCGAAGGTTGTGCTGACAATGCAGCAAATGGACGGGGAAATAACCCGCGCACAGTTCAAAGTGGCAGGCATTTATAAAATATCAAATTCGGTGTATGAAGAAATGACCGTATTTGTAAGAAAAAGTGATTTAACTCAACTTATCGGCATGGATAATGCCAGTGGTCATGAAATTGCAGTGCTCCTGGAAGATGACCGGACTTACAATGATATGCAGAATAAATTATCTGCCAGGTACAAAAATCTTGATGTGAAATCCTGGAAAGAAATAATGCCCGAAGTGAGCCTTGTTGAAGAATCAATAGATATTTCAATGTATCTTATTCTTGGCATTATTCTCTTTGCATTGCTTTTCGGAATTATTAATACAATGCTTATGGCAGTTCTGGAAAGGGTGAAGGAGCTTGGCATGCTTATGGCAGTAGGGATGAATAAAATCAGGGTGTTCACTATGATTATGCTTGAAACGTTACTTTTAGCTTTTACAGGAAGCATAATAGGGATAATACTGGGTTATCTGTTTACAGTCTTACTGATGAAAACAGGAATTGATTTGTCTGCCTGGGGTGAAGCATATGAAAGACTGGGGTACGACACTGTAGTATATCCCGTGCCTGACCTTTTAATAGCAGTTAAAGTAACGATTATGGTATTTGTAACCGGACTGGTAGCAGCGGTATATCCGGCGATAAAAGCATTAAAATTAAAGCCTGCAGAGGCCCTGAGGATTGATATTTAATAAAGAATTAACAATTAATAAAATCACAAGCCATGAAAGTAATTGATATAAAAAATCTGACCAAAATCTATAATGACTCTGAATATAAAGTCAATGCACTGAACGGGATTGACCTGTCATTTGAAGAAGGTGAATTTGCAGCCGTAGTCGGACCATCAGGTTCGGGTAAAACAACATTGCTGAATATTATAGGGGGACTGGATAAGCCTTCAGGCGGAGAAGTAATAATTGACCATACAAATATCGGGGAGCTGAAATCTTCCAGGCTCATAGATTTCAGATTGAGAAACATAGGATTTGTTTTCCAGGCATATAACCTGATACCGGTATTAACAGCAAGGGAAAATGTGGAATTTATTATGCACTTGCAGGGAAGGCCAAAGGCGGAGCGTGAAAAGAGGGTAAAGGATCTGATGGCAGCAGTAGGCTTAAGCGAAAGGATTGACAGCAGGCCTGCAAAATTATCGGGTGGACAGCAACAGAGGGTTGCAGTGGCCAGAGCACTGGCATCGAAACCAAAATTTATCCTGGCTGATGAACCTACTGCAAACCTCGATTCAAAATCGACTGAAAATCTGCTGGATATTATGGAAAAGCTTAATAAGGAAGAGAAAACTACCTTCATTTTCTCAACACATGATGCCAGGGTTGTAAAAAAAGCAAGAAGAGTAATTACTATTGAGGACGGTAAGATTATCAGTGATGAGGTCAGAAAATGATAAATAAACCGGAATGATTATTAATATCAATATAAATACAGGAACATAAAATCATGAAGTGGCTTTCATGTAAAATCGTGCTTATTTTTTTGTTATTAAGCAATATGGTAACCGGACAGGAGGATGAAAAGCAAAAAAGCTGGGAATTGAACGGTTATGTTTCAAATATGCAGTCTGTGATGTATGAGAACCTTAATGATATATGGCTTACCGAAAACCAGCTGCATAACCGCCTGAATTTTGAGTGGCACATTTCAAAGAATTTATCTTTTGTCATGCAAACCAGGAACAGATTTATTTACGGCGACCTGATAAGACTTGATCAGGTAATGAAAGATTTGGAAAATCAAACAGACGGGGACAGTATTTCCGGCATTGCTTCGGCTTTCGGATTGGATCCTGGCAATTTTAATGCCGGACTGGGAGGATTTAGCAATTATGTTGACCAGATTGACGGCGACAATGGAGCCATAGATTTGTCCCTGATGATAGCAAAAGGTAAAACATACCTGCTTAATCTTTTTATAGACAGACTATGGTTTCAGTATACTGCCGGCAATCTTGAAATTACTGCCGGCCGCCAGCGTATTAACTGGGGTCAGACATTTGTGTGGAATCCGAATGATATTTTCAATACTTATAATTTTTTTGATTTCGATTATCCTGAAAGACCCGGTAGCGATGCAATCAGAATACAGTATTATCCGGGCACCACTTCTGCTGTTGAGGCAGCCCTTAAGCTGGATAGTGCCGAAAACATAACAGCTGCAGCTCTCTGGAGGTTCAGCAAATGGAATTACGATATACAGTTTCTGGGAGGGATATTAAATAGTGAGGATTATGTAACCGGACTGGGATGGTCGGGGAATATCAAATCAGCCAGCTTCAGGGGCGAAATAAGCTATTTTCATCCCATGGATAATTTTAAGGATACAACCGGACTCTTCTTCGTATCCCTGTCATCTGAATATACTTTTAAAAATTCACTGATGATCCAGGTTGAGGCATTGTACAGGCAGATGCCGGAAAATGTTAGTGTTTCAAACTTTTCGGAGTATTATTCAGGTCCGCTGTCAGTTAAAAATTTATCGTTTACCGAATATAATTTATTCTCACAAGCCACTTATCCCGTTACCCCTCTGCTGAACGCCACCCTGGGAGGCATGGTCTTCCTCGGGGAGATATCAGGCTATTATATAGGTCCTTCACTGAGTTATTCACTAATGGATAATCTCGACTTTTCTATTTATTTCCAGGCATTCAGCGGCAAGTTACCCGACAATGAGGGCGGAAAGCAAAAGCAAAATTTTAATCTCGGCTTTCTGAGGTTTAAGATGAGTTTTTAATATATTCCGGTTCAGGATAATCCGGATTCCTGAATAGCCTTACATATACCTGTAAGCACCTGTATTCCTTTTCCAGTATCCAGTTTTGGTTAAGCTCGTCTATTTCTTTGTCAGTAAACATATTATAAATGTTTGAATAGAAGATATACTTATCGATTTTAAGATCTTTTAAAGGGAAAGCCCTGTCATCACCAGATAAATCAATATATTTTATTCCTGATGTATTTGGGATTTCAGAACCAACCTCACTGAATGGGATCCCTTTGTCTTCAATGTAATCTATCATCTTCTTCCTAAGATGATAGTAAGGTATGTGTGCAATAGTTGCATCCCAGCCCTTTGCAATTTTATCAGGATAAATCCATAAATTACCTGTTACCAGGCTAAAAATTATTATTACATAAAATATATTAGCTTGTTTTTGGGTTTTGGTTTTTTCAAATATCAGGTAAGCAATTATTACAGTGAGAATAATATAAATTATCATAAAATATCTGTGTCCTGCAAGCAGATTGAAAATTAACATTGACGGGAGATTTACGATAAAGGCAAAAGATATTAAAGCTATTAGTACTGTTATTTTATCATCAAATTTGATTTTCTTTTTAATAAAAAGAAAAAGAAAATAAAAGCCGATACACCATAAAAATAATCTGCCAAAATCAACCAGTCTCCATATGACAATTAATATATTTCTTAAAAATCCTTTAAAATTTACAATTTCGAAGCATCCTGCCCAGGGGGATTCATCATGCTTTAAAATCCATCCGGTTGTTTTATAATGATAAACCAGATAAGCCAGATAAATAAACGCTGCAGGTATATATTGCGGGATAGCGTACAGGAGACTATTTAAATACTTTTCCCTGTTTTTTGATTTAAAGTAATAATAGTCAAAAATAAATACTATCATACATGAAATGACTCCCCGGAAATGTATTACAGATAAACCAATCAAAGAAAAATACAGGATATATCTTTTTTTATTAAGAATCGAATTTATTGACAGGAAAAAGAAAAAAACCATAACCAGGTCGCTTGAAACGATAATCACCTGTGATAATAATGTCGTATCAAGTACCAGTAGAACAAGAGTTAGAAATATATATTTTTTGTTTTCAAAGAAATGTTTTAGGAACATATATAACTGGTAAACAAGGCCTAAACTGAAAGGCAGCATTAAATAATGTCCTACTTGCAGTTTTGTCCCGAAAATTTTCCATAAGACGGCCAGTAAAAGGCTAAGCGCAGGAGTATACCCGGTATCGATTGAATTGGGCAGGTGAAGGGAAAACCCGTTTTCATAAAACCAGTATGCTTTTTTTGAGATAATTATATCTTTATCCCAGAAGAATGAATTATTGGAGACAGCTATTGTAAGGATTATAAAAAACAGGTAAAAAGGGAGCAGCTTTAAAGATTCTTTTTTAAACATATAACCTTTTTCATCATTTTTTAGGGCTATTCATTAAGTGCTTCGGCTCCTCCTACAATTTCGAGGATTTCTTTTGTAATTGATGCCTGACGTGCTTTATTATATTGAAGCTTTAATTCTTTTATTAAATCAGTTGCATTATCGGTCGCTTTATGCATCGCGGTCATCCGCGCACCGTGTTCTGATGCACATGAATCCAGAAGTACTCTATAAAACTGCACCTGCAAGGATTTCGGGATTAACTCACTTATTATATCTTCCTTTGCCGGTTCATATATATAATAGGGTCTGTCTTCAAAGCGATCCTCGACCTTTTGCCTGTGAGTAATCGGCAGGAACTGTTCCTCCATTAATAACTGCACTGCTGCATTCTTGAATTGATTATATATAAGTTGAACTATATCGTATTTTCCATTGACGAAATCATCCATAATTTTTGTGACGAGGGGAAGGGTATTTTTAAAATTTAACATTTCTAAGATATTAGTATATGATTCTTTTATATTGTATTTTTTTAACTTCAGGAAGTCTTTTCCTTTCTTACCAATAGCAATAATTTCGAGATTCCCGTTCTCATTTTGTAATTTATACTTTTCATCAGCAATCTGCATGGTTTTTTTTACAACATTCGAATTAAATGTTCCGCATAATCCACGGTTTGAACTTATTGCAACCAGCAATACTTTCTGTGGTTCCGTTTCCCTGGAATAAATATTATTCTTAATTGATTTAAGATCCGGATCCAAATCTCTTAAAATGCCTCTTAATTTATTGGTGTAGGGACGCATTTGAATAATAGCATCCTGAGCTTTTCGGAGTTTAGCTGCAGAGACCATTTTCATAGCATTGGTAATCTGACGGGTAGACTTTACCGACATTATCCTCGTTCTTATTACCTTAAGGTTTTCCATTTTTTGGTTGTCAGCTATTTATATTTTTCTGCAATCTCCAAAGCAATTGCTTCCAGTGTCTTTTCCATCTGATCTGTGAGTTTTCCTTCTCTCAGTTCAGTTAAAATACTTTTATGCTTCAGATCAATAAAATCAAGGTATTCCTTTTCAAATTCACTTACTTTTTCTGCAGGGACATTCCTCAGGAGTCCCTTTGTCCCACAAAATATTATTGCAATTTGTTTTTCAACAGGCAAAGGTGAATATTGTTTTTGTTTCAGGATCTGCACATTTTTTGCACCTTTATCAAGAATAGCCAGCGTGGCCGCATCAAGGTCAGAACCGAACTTAGCAAATGCTTCCAGCTCTCTATATTGGGCCTGGTCAAGTTTTAATGTTCCCGCCACCTGTTTCATCGATTTTATCTGGGCTTTACCGCCAACACGTGATACTGATATGCCGACATTTATTGCAGGCCTGATACCTGCATTAAAGAGTCCGGATTCCAGGAAGATCTGTCCGTCTGTAATAGAAATTACGTTAGTTGGTATATACGCGGAAACATCACCGGCCTGTGTTTCAATTATTGGTAGTGCCGTTAAAGAGCCTCCTCCCTTGACTATTGGTTTTATTGTATCGGGGAGGTCGTTCATATGTGCTGCTATCTCATCATTTTCAATAATCTTGGCAGCTCTCTCCAGGAGCCGTGAATGTAAATAGAAAACATCACCGGGATAGGCTTCGCGGCCGGGAGGCCTTCTTAATAATAGTGAGACTTCTCTGTAGGCTACTGCCTGTTTGGTAAGGTCATCATAGATTATTAGTGCAGGGCGTCCTGTATCTCTGAAAAATTCGCCAATAGCAGCACCTGCGAAAGGTGCATAGAATTGCAAAGCAGCAGGATCTGCTGCTGTTGCAAGTATAATTACTGTGTATGCCAAAGCTCCATTTTCTTCTAATGTTTTGGCAATATTTGCCACGTTTGAGCTTTTCTGTCCGATTGCCACATAAATACAGTATACAGGATTGCCTTTATCATAGAATTCTTTTTGATTAATAATTGTGTCTATCGCTATAGCAGTTTTTCCTGTTTGCCTGTCGCCGATAATTAATTCACGCTGGCCCCTTCCTATAGGGATCATCGCATCAATAGGCTTAATCCCTGTCTGTAAAGGTTCATTCACAGGTTGGCGGTATATTACACCGGGAGCTTTCCTTTCAAAAGGCAACTCATATGTTTTTCCATGTATAGGACCTTTCCCGTCAAGAGGTTCCCCAATGGTATTTATTATTCTTCCAAGTAATCCTTCTCCGACATTTATTGAGGCTATTCTGTAAGTACGTTTGACGGAGTCCCCTTCTTCAACCTTTTCGGAAGAGCCAAGCAGAACTGCTCCCACGTTATCATCTTCAAGGTTTAGTACTATGCCAAGGATCCCGCGTTCAAACTCAATAAGTTCATTTGATTCTACCTGTGATAATCCGTGAATTCTTGCTATTCCATCTCCTACCTGCAAAACTGTTCCGACTTCCTCTAATTCTATTCTGGTATCTATACCCTTTAGCTCCTGCTTAAGAATTTTTGATACTTCTGAAGGTTTTAAAATTGTCATAATTAGGGTTAAATAAATTTTATATACTTAATAATTCGTTTTTAATTCTGTTAAGGCGATTCGATACACTGGCATTAATTTGCTGATCTTCAATTCTCAAAATGAATCCTCCTATTAATTTATCATTTACTTTTTCAGTAAGCTCGATTTTAAAATCAAATTCTTTCGATATATAGTTCTTTATTATTTTTTTTATCCTGCTGCTTGCTGGCTTTGGTGTTGTTAAAACAACAGACTTGATCATATTATCTTTTTTGAATAAATCTGTAAATGCCAGTAAAATTAAAGACAGGTAAGGCTCACGTTTATTTTTAATAATGAGGTCTAAAAATGCAAGCATTACAGGATGAAATGCATCTTTAAAGGATTTATTTATGATTTCATGTTTCTGCGATGATTTAATTATTGGAATTTCAAACAGATATTTTAATCCGGGAGTTGTATCAATGAAATTAATGAGAGCCGTTACATTTTCTCTTATTTCGGTTAATATTTTCTGTTCTTTGGCTAACGACAGTAGTGCTTTCGCGTACCTGACAGATATTTTGCTTTCGTTCATTCCGGCTAGACTAAAGGACAAACATTAATTCAGTTTTATATCTCTTAATGATTTTGCAATAAGTTCCAGTTGTTCTTTATCGGCACTTAATTTCTTCTGGAGTATTCTCCCTGCTATTTCAACAGAAAGAATAGTAACCTGGTTCTTTATTTCTTTCATAGCATTAATCTTCTCATTTTGAATGCTTATTCTGCCCTGATCTATTAATTTATTTGATTCATTTATTGCCTGCTCCTTAGCTTCTTCTAAAATTGATTCTTTTAATTCACGTGCTTCCTTTAAAATATTATCACGTTCAGTTTTTGCTTCAGCAATAATCTTTTCATTATTTACCTGCAACCGGGACATTTCTTTTCTTGCCTGCTCAGCAGCTTGCATAGCATTTTCAATCGAATATTCTCTTTCCTTCAAATAATTAAGTATAGGCTTCCATGCGAATTTTTTTAAAATAAGGAGAATAATGAGAAAAGCAATTGTAGACCAGAAAATTGTACCAAAGTCTGGAGTAATTAGTTCCATAATAAGTTTTTAAATTATGTTAATACAAAATTAAAAATCCCCAATTAGCAGCCAAACGCTGTTAATTGAGGATTGGTCAGGGTTTAGCCCATTGTCATTAAGCATACTACTACCGCAAATAATGACACACCTTCAATAAGAGCTGCAGAAATTATCATATTCGTACGAATATCACCTGCAGCCTCAGGTTGCCGGGCAATAGCTTCCACGGCAGTGCTGCCGATGCGGCCTATACCAAAGGCCGCGGCAAAAGCAGTAAAGGCTGCTCCAAATGCTGTTCCAAGAGCGCCTAAACCTTCAGCTAAAAAAACAAATTGTGTTAACATTATAAAACTGGTTTAAAATTAGTGATGTTCTTCAACAGCCATACCTATATATAAAGCTGATAAAAAAGTAAATACAAAAGCCTGTATAAATGCAACAAGTAATTCCAGAAATGTCATAAATAAAAGAAAAACAATTGATAAAGGTGAAAAAACAAATCCTAATGCCGGGCTTCTTTCGCCAAAAACAAAAATCAGGCTTAGAAATCCCAGGGCTATCAGATGTCCGGCAGTTATGTTTGCAAAAAGCCGGATCATCAAAACAATAGGTTTTGTAAATACACCGAACAACTCGATTAATGGCATAAGCGGTGGAATTTTTAACCAGACGGGAACCCCGGGTGTATTAAATATGTGTTTCCAGTAGTTTTTGTTGCCGCTGATATTTGTGACCATCAATGTAAAAAAGGCTAATACACCGGTTACTGCAATATTACCTGTAAGGTCTGCACCTCCGGGAGGTATGGGAATAATACCCAGCATATTGTTTATCCAGATAAAAAAGAAGATGGTCAGCAAGTAAGGGGTAAATTTCTCATATTCCTTTTCACCAATGGATTGCCTGGCAATATCATCCCTTACAAAAATAATTATAGGTTCAACAAATGATTGCAGGCCTTTAGGAGGTTTTCCCCTGTTCTTCTTATATAAACCGGCAGCAGATATAAAAATCCATGTAATTAATATAATGCTGAAAAACAAAGAAACAATATTTTTCGTAATTGATATGTCAAAGGGAATACTGGAAGAGCCGTTTGCAGCATACTCAACTATTTTGCCTTTGTGCTCTCCCTCATGTTCAAGTTTGTATCTATAGCTTTTGTGATTATATGATGAGTGCCCGTGATGAAACTTTTTAGAAGAAAATACTACTATCCCCGTCTTAGTACTTATGAGAATTACCGGGAGGTACAGGGAAACATGCTTACCCCTGTATGTAAATATATGCCATTCATGAGCGTCACTTATATGATCAAATAAAAATTCTTTTGCGTTAAATTTTTTTTCATTCGCTGGTTTGGGATTATGTGCCTGTCCTTCGGGGATATCATTGCATTCTGCCGGAGAAGTATTAAGGATAATTATTACTGATATTATCCAGGTGATATAAAATCTATATCCAACCAAGCCTTTAATTATCATTATTTCTGCAATACATCATAAAGCATCATAAAGTTAATAAAAACTATTTTGATTTTTTATAATTGTTTGATGATCTTTTTATGAATGAAACTATCGATTTGATTTCAAAAGAAGTGTAGATTATATAAAGGAAAAACAAGACAGCAACAAAAATTATTGCATTTTTCATTAACACTCAAGGAGAAGTTGGACTTCGCTGAGAAAAAAATTCTATCTATTTTGACAGTTAGGTATATAAAGCTGCTTACCGATATTGATATAAAGAAAAAT
>CAZOLY010000062.1:0-17971 GCA_964580815.1 uncultured Bacteroidales bacterium | reverse complement strand
CACGTCATGCGCCGCCATGGTTTGGTACATCCCGGCTTAACTATTCTGCCTACAACCTGAATATGCAGTTTTATGTCATTTATAGCGGTGAAAAGGACTTTGAAGACATGCCAGAAGAGGAGAAAGGAAAAGACTATATGTATGCAACAGATTCTAATGGTAATCCATACTCTCCTGGCTGGTATACCATTAACTTTAAAGCGATGTATGAATTTGCGGAGAATTTCTCTGTTAGTGCCGGACTGGAAAACCTGACCGATAAGCGATATCGCCCCTACAGTTCAGGTATTGCTGCTCCGGGCAGGAACTTCATCCTGTCACTGAAAGTGAATTTTTAGACCAGCCTGATGCATATTTTGTTAATTAACCTGGGTATATTATATGGAAAATAAAATTGTTTTTGTACATTTAGACCAGGAAAATATGTGCCGGATGAGGAGCAGATGGAAATTAATTAAAACTCTGGAGATATGGAAATAGATCTTTTTAAAATAAATATTATCATTTATGTTTTATATCTTTTTCTGTTGAGTGATTCGCTTTATGCGATATATGAAAAAGCAGGAAAACCCGGAATAGCCAGTTTGATCCCTGTATGGAACATAATTGTTTTACTGGAGATAATTAAAAAACCATGGTGGTGGTTGTTATTATTCGCCATTCCGGTATTGAATGTCATTTTTTACATATGGTCACTAAATTTATTATCAAAGAGTTTTGGCAAGGATGAAGAATATACATTGGGATTAGTGCTGCTGCCATTTGTTTTTTTGCCTAAACTGGCTTTTGGTGATGCACAATATATTCATGCCGCAGAAAAAAAGACTGATGTAAATACTCTGGAAGATTTCTATAAAGTACTTATACTTTTCCTTATAACATCTTTTATCTTCTGTGGATTGTATGCGATATCTGATATGTTTATTATTAAGCTCATGAGCCTAATTCAGCGCCTGTTGTTTTAGATGAGTCTGAAAAATGAATAAATCCTTTTCAAAGAAACTATTTACCGGTTTTTTATTTGTTTTTTTTACAGGGCAATTTCTGCAGGGGGTAGACCCGGGTCATTCAAATTCATTACCTTTCAAGGTTGTTCCCGTTGATTATGTGCCTGCTTCCTTCCCGGTAAATTTTGCCCTATTTACTTCAAATGAAATTCAATATGTAGCTTTTTACGATTCGGCCCATCAAATGACCGTTGCCAGACGCAATATAAATGATTCTGTTTGGGACTACCATCACTTGGATTCAAAGGTGGGATGGGACAGCCATAATTATCTGGCCCTGTTCGTTGACAGGGAGGGATATATTCATTTATCGGGCAACATGCATTCGAATCAGCTTATATACTACCGCAGCACAATTCCTTACGATATGCATTCGCTTCAGCCTTTTCACATTATGACAGGGATTGAGGAAGATATGGTTACTTACCCTGAATTCATTGAGGGACCCGATGGAGAGCTTATATTTCACTACCGCTATGGCAGAAGCGGTTCCGGACATGAGGTATTTAACATATGGGAGGGGGAAGACAAGAAGTGGGTACGGATGCTCGGTAAGCCACTCACCGACGGGCGCGGAATAATGAATGCATATATGCAGGGCCCGCTCCTGGGACCGGACCGCTACTATCATTTAATATGGGTTTGGCGTGATACACCTGACTGCAGGACAAATCATACCCTGTCCTATGCGCGCAGCAAAGACCTCCTGAACTGGGAAAGCATTCGCGGTGAAAATGTGGAACTGCCTGTAACCATTGATTATGTGCAGCTTTATGTCGATACGACTCCTGTTGATGGCGGATTGATAAATACTGGCATTAGGCTTGGATTTGACGCTGACAGCAATGTTTTAATAGGATATCATAGATACGACAGTACAGGAAATACACAGCTTTTTCTCAGCCGGTTTCAGGAAGGCAGGTGGATAAGCAGTAAAGTTACAGAGTGGAATTACCGATGGGATTTCAAAGGTTATGGCACTATAATAAACGAACTGCTTATTGAACCTCCGAAACCTTCATATATAAATAATTATATTGTTTTCGGTTATCACCATATTAAGTATGGGAACGGACAAATTGTGATAGATGGAAAAACATTGATGCCTTTGAGGACAGAGGCTCTTGAAACAGTGTATCCCGGGGAACTGGACTCACTTCATTCACCCGTGCCTGAAATGATTATTAACAAGGTTTTTGATTCAGGCAAAGCACCTGGTGGAAAACAGTATTTATTGCGGTGGGAAACTCTTAAGCCCAACCGCGACCTGAAACAACAGGAAAATATACCGCCACCCACCATGCTGGAGCTTATTGAATATTGAAAACTGTAAATTGATAATTATTATATTTGAATCTTAATCGGGCAATAAAAAAATCTATGAGAGCAATACTGGTAAATATTATTATTCTTTTTGCTATAATCCTGCAAAGTTGTGCGCAGGCAAATTACGAGAAAACAAGACAGAAGATTCTTGATAGGTTTGAGAAGAGGGTAATGAAGGATAAGGGAACAGGCAGTTCATTATTGCTTGTACACTCTGACTCATTGGATATACACTGGAATATAGCTGTCAGCAAGGATCATGATAATAAAATTAATGAGGATCAGCCCTGTCATTATGCCAGCGTCGGTAAGACAATAACCTCAGTTATGATATCTATACTTTATGAAAAAGGGCTCATTGATTTTAATGATCATATTTCCAAATATCTCGATGAGGATATACTTGAGGGTTTGCACGTATACAAGGGAACGGACTACTCCGAAGAAATCCTTGTAAGGCACCTGCTTAACCATACTTCGGGTATTGCTGACTATTATACTGACAAGGACGATTCCGGAGTCAGTATTATGGATTTGATGTTAAAAGAACCGGATCGGTTCTGGACTCCCCTTGAAACTGTAAACTGGACAAAAAAGAGATTAAAGCCACACTTTCCCCCAGGGAAAGGTTTTCATTATTCCGACACAAACTACCAGCTACTGGGACTTATTATTGAAAAGATTACCGGAAAGCCTATGCATGAATCCCTGCATGAATATATTTTCAGGCCCCTGGAGATGAACAACACCTGGCAGATGTTCTATTCTGAACCTGAAATAAAAAGTCAGTACCCTATGGTTGACTTATATTATAAAGGATTAAATCTGTCAAAGGCCAGGAGTATTAGCATTGACTGGGCAGGTGGTGGCATTGTTTCCACAACTGAAGATTTGTTGAAATTTATTAAAGCCCTGGCAAATAATAAAATTATTAAGGAGGAGACTTTCGATAAAATGAAAGACTGGGCAGATTTCGGACCAGGGATAAAATATGGCTATGGTATAATGAAGTTCCGTTTTATAACCATGCCGAAAAAATATGAGATTTGGGGGAATTCGGGTTCGGTAGGGTCTTTCATGTATTATAATCCTTCCATGGATGTCTATATGATTGGCACTTTCAATAAACTGAATTGCCACCGGGCGCCCATAGTATTTATTATCAAGGCATTGGGAGAAATTGATAAACTGGCTAATCTTAAGAATTAAAATAATTAATAACTTGTCACTTCATAAGTAACATTCAATTAAAACATAAACATATGAAAATATTTAACAGACAAAAACTGGCAGGTCTTATAGTATTAGTATTTATAACCTTACTGTTTCTCACAGGTTGTGCAAGAAATGAAACTGTGGGTGCCTGTTTGCATGGCCATACGTACGGTTTCTGGGGAGGCCTGTGGCATGGAATAATTGCACCTGTTGACTTTGTTGTGATGCTGTTCAGGAAAGATATAACCATGTTCGCTCCAAATAATAACGGGGCATTGTATGCACTCGGATTTTTAATTGGCAGCGGGGGATGGGGATTTCTGGGAGGCAAAGGTCTGGCTAAAAAAAGGAAAACAAATAATCACTAAACACTAGAAAAACGTGAAGCAATAGCTTTAATGCAATCAATATATAATTTATTTAACTTTAATTATATAGTTGCCGTTTTCGTCAATTGATATTTCATCAAGGGTAATGGTGCGGGGTGAATTGTACAGGGCTTTCACAGCATCGGGAGTATTTGCCTTATACAGAAAGTCTGCCCATCCCATGAACCATGTCCACCGGGGTTGCTGATCCAGCAGTTCCGGGGCAGGTATCTGTCCCACTTCGCCCAGGGAGACAGGCTTTCCTCCGGCCAGTTCCAGCAGCTCATCATGGTGGCTCTGTTTATAGTCATTATGGTAAACATCAGCGGCAAGGACATCGACATAGTCTGTGCCGGGAAAGTAATCTTTATAGGCATATGCTTCATCACCTTCTTTATCACGCGGGGCATTTGTATTCCAGACCCATATAAGGTTATTTAAGTGGTGATAGTTAGTAAAGTAATCATACATCATTTTCCATAATTTAACAAATCCCTCTTCTCCCGGGTGCTGGCACCACCAGAACCAGACTCCGTTCATCTCGTGGTAAGGGCGCCACAAAACAGGAACATGGGCTTCCTGCAATTGCATGAGATACTTTGCCACATTATCTGCCTGCGCACGCCACTGGTTATTTAGTTCTGTTCCCTCGGTTGTCAATTCATCCCATTTCTGCGGGGATACAATATCATCCCATATCCATATATTTTTATAGCTGCATGAATCACCATCAGAAGGGAAACAGCTGTGCCACATCAAAGTGATAATATTACCTTTACGGTGCAGCTCTATAGCCTTGTCAATCATTTGCTGACGCATAACATCGGGGTCTTTTCCCATGAAATGAAAACTGAAATCGTTGCCCCAGATCACAGGATACATGCCTGTCATTTGCTTTACTTCCTCGTTGTACTTGTCCGGTGCATAAATTCCATTATGGTGGCCTGCCAGGATATACTTGCCGCTGATCTGATAAAGCAATTCCAGCAGTGCCTCAGCTTCCACTGAAATATCCGGATTCACGGACTTTCTGTAATCACTTGTATCCTGGCCATGACCATTACTGAGGGGCATGACTATTATCAGAAAAATAAATATTTTGGCCAAACTTCCTTTATTCTTCATGGCTGATTACCTTTCTTTATTTTTGGTTCGACATTGAACAAACTGATCTGCAAAGTATACAAATTTATTAATCAGTCAGATTAAAAGCAATACCATCGGAACGGATTATTAATTCAGATGCCATGAAATTGTGATTTGATAAATATATAAATCTTTGTATATTGGGATTATACTAAACTATAAAACAATGAAACGAACAGTAATTTCAATTCTGGTTATTCTTGTGTCTGTACAAATTGCAGTAATATCACAGGATAAAAACATAAATAATGCAGGTTCCGACAGGCCGGCGCTGGTAATTATTGATATTCAGAATCAGTTTTTACCTATGGTTCCTGAACAGGAAAAGGGTATAGCCATGTATTTTATTAATGAGTATATATCGCTTTTCAGAAAAATGGACCTTCCAATTATCCGCGTTTATCATACCAGTCCGGAATGGGGCCCTCATCCTGATTCTCTTAATTTTCAATATCCGGAGATCATAAATATAGAGCCCGATGATCCTATCGTAATAAAAAATTTTTCCAGCAGCTTTAAGAAGACGGATTTGGATAAAATGCTGAAGGAAAGAAATTGTAATACCATCTTCCTTTGTGGCCTGAGCTCTGTTGGATGTGTTATCGCCACCTATTTTGCTGCAAGGGATCTGGATTATAATGTGTTCTTACTTAAAGATGCAATAATGAGCCATAATTCAACTTATACGGACAATATTGAAATCATATTCGAGGCTCTGGGATATGAAGCTGTAAAATATATTCTTGATCAGGCCAAATAATTAGATATTATAACCACTTATAGTGAACAGATACGTTAAATAAATATTAGTTAATGGGGACAATAAGGCAATTTTTTCTTAAGCCCTATATTTATTTGATCATCGTAATAACGGGAACGGCGCTAAAATTCTACCGGCTGGATTACAAATTGTACTGGTTTGATGAGATTTGTACAATCCAGCATACATCGGGTGTCCCGGATGGCAAATATCCCTCGCTTGTACCTGTTAACGAAATAAAGAACATAAGTTTTTACAGGGATTTATATCATCATAATACCCAGGATTACACGGTATGGTTTCAGCTGAAAGGTTTATTTTCAGGCACCTATCTTACGCCCCTGCATTATGCTTTCTTAATTTTCTGGCAGCGTATTGCAGGAGATGATTTTATGCACTACAGGCTTTTTGGTGTATTCATTTTTATATTGACGCTTCCTTTTCTCTTTCTGCTTGCCAGGACTCTCTTCGGCTCAAACCTTTCAGGCTGGGTTGCCGTCAGCTTATACTCGGTATCGCCATATTTTCAGTTGTTTTCGCAGGAGGCAAGGTATTATATTTTATGGGCTTTCTTTCTTATTGTACTCAATTACCTGTTTTTAAAAGCTGTCGGATTTAATAAACTAAAATGGTGGATAGCCTACTCGTTGACAGGCATACTGGCCTTATATACATCTTTATTTTCAGGTATAATAATATTCGGACATCTTATTTATGTAATCATATTAAAGAAGCAGCTTATCGCAAAGTTTAGTATAAACCTGGGTATTATCACTCTGGGTTATCTGCCATGGATATTTTCAATGTATATTAACCGCCAGGAAATAATCCGGGCCATGTCATGGCAGGTTATGGATTTCAATGTCCCTTTCTGGGGACCTTTCCTGGCGCAGATATTTGGCTTTATACGTATCTTTTTATTTTATTTTGACTATTCCCTGCTTAAGGATGCAACTGCAGAAGACTTTTTCACAGCAGATTTGTTCATTGATCTTTTGCTTGGCATGTTAGTCTTATCCTTAATTATAGGTGCATTTATATATCTTTTCAGGAAGTCGCGAAAAGAAATTATTTATTTCCTGGTCCTTATAATATTGCCGGGATTAATATTCTTCTATGTTTATGATGTCGCCAGGAACGGATTAACGTCAATATGGTGGAGGTATTTTATATTTATTTACGTGGGCATATTGATGGTTGTGGCTTATTTGTTATACAAAAAGATAAGCACGGGCAGACTCCTGTTTGCCTTTATTTATGTGGGACTGGTTTATACAGGCATTACATCTGTTCTGAAGATTTCAAAAGAGAAATGCTGGTATACACGTGATGATTGCAATATAGCTGTCGAAGATGCGCAGATATTTTCAGACGCCAGGAAGCCTTTATTGATTACGACTTTTTCATATTACTGCGGGATGGGTGATTTTATTGTTGTCCTGTCGGAATGCACATCAGATAGTATTGATATCCTGTATGCATCACCTGACATAAAAGACGTAAAGGCAGTGCTGGGTGGGAAAGAATATTCCGAAATATATGTTGTTCATGCATCGAATGAGCTTGTTCAGAATTTAAAGTTGCAGTTTGGTGAAAAAATGGACTCGCTGGAATACATGAGAAGTCTGCCTATGTGGCGGATAAAGGATTATTAGGTTTTTTATGCAGTGCCCCGGCCATGATTGTTCCCATGACAAAGGCACCAAGCGGATTTATGTCCGGAGTATATTAATTGTTAATTAAAATAGTTTAACCGACATGAAAAAAGCACTTACGGTTTTTTTAACTGCTTTCTTATTTGTATGTTCCTTTAGCCAGGAGAAAAAGGCCATTGAAAAAACAAAGGTCCGTGAACGCTGTCTTATGGATTCCGGATGGAGGTTTGCCCTGGGACATGCCTGTGATACGGAAAGAGATTTCGGTCATGGTACCGCTTATTTCTCGTATTTCACCAAGACAGGCTACGGAGACGGACCGGCGGCAGCCGGTTTTGATGACAGGGCGTGGCGTATCATCGATATACCTCATGACTGGGCCACAGAGCTGCCTTTTGACAGTGCGGCCAGCCACAGCCATGGTTATAAGGCGGCAGGGAGAATGTTCCCTGAAAACAGCACAGGATGGTACAGGAAGAAGTTCCATATCCCTGAATCGGATTTGGGCAGGCGTATAGTCATTGAATTTGATGGCGTTCACCGTAACTCCATGCTTTGGATCAACGGATTTTATATAGGTGAAGAACATAGCGGGTACAGCAGTTTTCAGTATGATATTACCGATTACCTGAATTACGGTGGTGATAATGTAATTGCCGTGCGGGTGGATATAACTATGGAAGAAGGTTGGTTTTATGAGGGTGCTGGCATATACCGGCATGTGTGGCTTGAAAAAACGTCACCTCTTCACGTAGCCAGGTATGGCACATTTGTCACGTCCGACATCAGGGAGGGACTTGCTATAGTAGAGGCAAAAACAGCAATAACCAATGAAACAGGTGAGGAAGCGATTTTTGATATTATCCAGGTAATAAAAGATGCCGCGGGAAAAGAGGTGTCATCCCGGGAAATGGATAACCTCAACCTGAAACCCGCTGAGACAGAAGAATTCCCCTGTGTGATGGAAGTCAGTAATCCCGGACTGTGGTCTCCTGACTCACCTTCCTTATACAAGCTTTATACTTCCGTCCGTACAAATGATGAAATAGCTGATGAATATGTAACCGCTTTTGGTATACGCTCCGTTCATTTTGATCCTGACAGTGGATTTTTTCTCAATGGACAACATGTTCAGCTAAGAGGTACCAACAATCACCAGGATCATGCGGGTGTAGGCACAGCCATTCCCGATGCGCTGCAGGAATTCAGGATTGCCAGGTTAAAGTCCATGGGCAGTAATGCTTACAGGTGTTCTCATAATCCGCCTACCCCTGAACTGCTTGATGCTTGTGACCGGCTGGGTATGCTTGTACTGGATGAAAACCGCCTGATGGGCGTTTCACCGGAGCATTTCCTGCAGCTTGAGAGGATGATACTTCGGGACCGCAACCATCCCTGTATCATTGCATGGTCAATAGGGAACGAGGAATGGGCTATTGAAGGGAATATCAAGGGAGCCCGCATAGCTTCCACGATGCAGGATTTTGTGCAACGGCTTGACCCCACAAGAAGGGTCACTGCTGCCGTTAGTGGAGGCAGGGTGGAAGGAATATCAACCGTCATAGACGTTATGGGATACAATTATCTTGAGGCCGGTGATATAGATGAGCACCATGCCAGGTATCCCCGGCAGCCCATGATGCTTACCGAAGAACGCACGACAAGCGCAACACGCGGCATATATGAAGAAGATCCGGCAAGGGCATATATGGCCCCTTCTTATCTTTACTCCCCGGAGAGGGATATTGAAAACGGCATTCACTTCTGTGCCGGGCGCCCCTTTATGGCGGGATTATTTTTCTGGACAGGCTTCGATTACAGGGGTGAGGCCAATCCTTACGGATGGCCCCAGGTCCTTGCACAATACGGTATCATCGACCTTTGCGGCTTCCCGAAGGACACCTATTATTACCTTGAAAGCTGGTGGAAAGGTGAGCCTGTAATACATATTGCCACGCACTGGAACCGCCAGGGAAAAGAGAAAGAACCTGTAAATGTGAGGGTATACAGCAACTGTGATGAGGCGGAGCTTTTCCTCAATGGTAAAAGCCTCGGCCGCAAGCATATGCCAGGACTTTCCCACCTTGAGTGGGAGGTACCTTACAGGCCGGGAACCCTCCTTGCCCGTGGCTATAATAACGGCAGGGAAGCAATTTCTTCAAGGGTGGAGACAACCGGAGAACCAGCTGCTATCCATTTAGTACCTGATCACAGCATTATCAGGGCGGACGGACAGGATATTTCAATCATTACCGTGCAGGTTGAAGATAAAAAAGGAAGGGTTGTACCTACAGCCGGTGATGAAATTATATTTAACATCAAAGGACCGGGGAAAATCATAGGTGTCGGCAACGGGAATCCTTCGAGCCACGAAGCGGACCAGTTCCCCGATATCATTAAAATTGAAAAGATTAAAGGATTGAAAATGTTATTTACCGCCACCAGGCAGGAATTTCCGGAGGTAACATATGATTTTAATGATTCAGGGTGGAGTGACTTTGAACAGACAGAAGAAGTCAACAGTCCCATGATTGATACACTTATAATTATAAGGGGTTCATTTCAGCTGCCCCCAATAAATGAAAATACCAGGGTTACTCTGTTTATAAAGAGTATATGCGATAACCAGGCAATTTATGTAAACGGACACCCGGTTGCAGGGGACCTGAAACGTGACAGCATAACCCCGGGATTTATACTTGACCATAATATATTAAAGGAAGGGAAAAATGTATATGCCGTAACAGGTATCCCTTTTATATTAACAGATCAGTGGGAGATACTGAATACGGATCCCGGTGTGGTACAGGTTTTTGTTCCGGAGGAATCATGGAAACGTAAAGTATTCAACGGACTGGCACAGATTATAGTCCGGTCATGCCGGCAACCCGGCGAGATAATTGTGACTGCTGCATCAGGGTCACTGGCATCTTCTGCAGTAAAGATTGAGACTGAGCCTGCAAAATTAATTCCTGCTATCCCGGCAAGGTAGATATTATTCTGATGCATAGGTATAATCAGCCGGATTTTTATTGTAATAGCTCATTTATTATAGCAGAAATTTCATAAAATATCGTAAATTAATCCAATAAAAAAATAAAGCTATGAGCATATATGGTATTGTAATCGGACTGGGACTATTGATCTTCTTTTCCCATGCTTTTAATGAGCTTTTTAACCGCACGAAAATTCCGAATGTGCTGCTGCTCCTTCTTATAGGTATAATTGTCGGACCTATAGGTAAAATAGTAAGCAAGGATTTTTTCGGACAACTGGGTAATGTGTTTACAACAATCACGCTAATTGTAATATTATTTGAAAGCGGGGCGGGATTAAAGTTCAGCGAAATAAAAAAGTCAATAGGCCCCGCGTCTTTGATCACCGTTATTAATTTTATTATAACACTTGTCGTCACTGCATTTTTAGCAAACATGTTAACCAAGCTTAACTGGATTAGCTCTGTTTTTGTAGGAGCTATAATCGGTGGTACATCTTCGGCAGTAGTAATACCCATTGTGAAACAACTAAAGATGAGTGAGAAAAGCTCTGCTATACTTTTCCTTGAGTCGGCCCTCAGCGATGTTTTATGCCTGATTGTCGGACTGGCAGTTCTTGAAGGAATAAAGATGGGTGCTCTTGATATCGGGACTGTATTCTCCAAGATGTGGAAGGCATTCCTCTTCGCAGCTCTCCTTGGTTTAGCAGGAGGCCTTCTGTGGTCAGTTATTATACAGCTTATTCGCAGCATAAAGAATTCGATGTTCACAACCCTGGCCTTCGTTTTTATTTTATATGGGGTAGTTGAATTACTGGGATTTAACGGGGGTATAAGTGCCCTTACATTCGGTATAATACTTGGCAACAGCGATGCTATAAACAACAGTATCTTTTTCAGGAAGGTTTTTACATTCAGTACTTCGGGCTTTAATGAGAATGAAAGGAACTTTTTTGCAGAAATAGTATTTGTAATGCAGACATATTTTTTTGTTTATGTTGGCATAAGCCTTCAATTTGGTTCTTTCTTTGTATATGGAATCGGACTTTTAATTGTTATTATCATTATTATTACGAGGCCGCTGAGCATAAAACTCTTTGCAGGTAAAGGTATCCCGGGCAATGAACTGGCAATGATGTCAATTATGACACCAAAAGGTCTTGTTGCGGCAGTGCTTGCTTCCATCCCCGTGCAGCAGGGACTTGCATACGGCGAGACTATTATGGATCTCGGCTATTCCATAGTATTATTAAGTATTGTTATTTGTTCGGTGCTGGTAGTTATCCTGAGCAAAGATCCTCTTTTTTTAAAAAAAGTAGTTAGCAGGAAACGGGGCGAAGACAAGATTAAAAGCACTTAACCTGACATATTTTTCCAGTCATATTAAGTCTGAAATATTTATTTGAATAACCGTTAAAACATACATATCATGAAACTTATTAAGTTACTCTTTCTGTTTTTGATGCTCAACGTAGCCATCTCAAAGACCCAGATTCTGCAGATCACCCCTGCATTTCCCACAGCTAACGATTACATTACGGTTATTTACGATGCAACGCAGGGTAACGGGGCCCTGACCGGTGTCAGTTCTGTTTATGCCCACACAGGATTAATAACAGACCAGAGTACTTCTGCGACTGACTGGAAATTTGTGAAGTTTGATTGGAATATAAATGATCCCAGTGTTCTGATGACCGACCTTGGTGATAATAAACACAAGCTAGAGTTCGATATGCAGGACTTTTACGGATTTCCACCGGAGACGAATGTACTGAATCTGGCTTTTGTATTCCGCAATGCCAATGGTTCTGTGGTGGGGCGCAGCACGGACGGCTCTGATATTTATTATCCAGTTTATCCGGAGGATGCCGGCTTCCTGGCAGCTTTTTTTAAGCCCGTGGATGAACTGATCCTTGTTGACGTGGGAAACCAGATTTCAATTTATGCGGCATCAAATTCCGATGCTACTCTTTCGTTATATGATAATGGTGATCTGCTCACATCACAGTCGGACACGACGGAACTTAATTACGATCACACGGTGGCTGCTTCCGGACTTCATCTTGTTGAGCTGGTGGCCGATAATGGCATCGACGAGGTCAGGGATACCTTCTATTATGCCGGGAGTCCGGAACTTAAACATCAGGATCCGCCGGGTGGCATGCTTAACGGTATCAATTATGTGAATGATTCAACGGTGTTACTGCAGTTGTTTGCACCGGACAAGGAGTTCGTATATGTTATAGGAGATTTTAACGGGTGGCTTCCCGATACAACCTATTCGATGTACCTTGCAAATAATGATACTATATGGTGGCTGGAAATAACACATTTAACTCCCGGTGAAAGATACGCTTATCAGTACTGGGTTGACGGTGAAATAAAGATTGCCGATCCATTCAGTGAGCTGATCCTTGATCCCAGCAACGATCCCGCTATAGATACAGAAACATACCCTGATCCCTATCCTTATCCCACAGGTAAAACATCGGGGCGCGCAACATTAATTCACCCGGGCAAAACACCTTATACATGGCAGGTAACTGACTTCCAGGCGCCTGAAGAAAACGGACTTGTAATTTATGAGCTGCTTGTCCGTGATTTTCTGGCAGCGCATAATTACAAGACATTAAAAGATACACTGGACTACCTTGAAAACCTTGGCATAAATGCCATCGAGCTGATGCCGCCGGGTGAGTTCGAGGGTAACGAGAGCTGGGGTTATAATCCCTCTTACCATATGGCCCTTGACAAGTACTACGGTACACCGGACGCCTTCAAGGCATTTGTGGATGAGTGCCATGCGCGGGGCATAACTGTGATCGTTGACATTGTGTTTAACCATGCCTACGGGCAGAGTCCCCTGGTGCAGTTATACTGGGATGCACCCAACAACCGCCCTGCAGCAAACAACCCCTGGCTAAACGCCGTATGTCCCCACGAGCCCTATTGCTGGGGCTATGATTTTAACCACGAAAGCAAGGCAACGCAGGATTTTGTTGACAGGGTAACAAAATTCTGGCTCACGGAATACCATATTGACGGGTTCCGCTTTGATTTTACAAAGGGATTTACCAACACAGGCAACGTGGGATATGACCTGACCCGGATAAACCTTCTTAAGAGGATGGCTGACAAGATATGGACAGTTAATCCGGGCGCATATGTAATCCTTGAGCACTGGGCGGATAACAGCGAGGAAACCATTCTATCCGATTACGGGATGATGCTCTGGGGTAACGTAACCTATAATTACCAGGAGGCAGCCATGGGCTGGATTACAAACTCTAATTTCCAGTCGGGAATTTATAAGCAGCGCGGCTGGGCCGATCAGCACCTGGTGACCTACATGGAAAGCCATGACGAGGAGCGACTAATGTATAAAAATCTGCAGTATGGCAACAGTGACAGTTCCTATTCGGTCCAGGACCTGATAACGGCCCTCAGGCGCATTGAGCTTACAGCTGCCTTTTTATACACCATTCCCGGTCCGAAAATGATCTTTCAGTTCGGGGAGATAGGTTACGATGTATCTATTGATTACGATTGCAGGGTCTGCAATAAACCCATACGCTGGAACTACTTTGCAGAAGTGAACCGGCGCCACCTGTATGATGTGGCCGGTGCCCTTATTCACCTTCGCAGGGAGCACGAGGTGTTCAGCACGGATGACTTTAGCTGGAGCCTTAATAATGCTGCCAAGCGTATTAACCTGAACCACGCCACAATGGATGCTGTAGTATTGGGTAATTTTGCCGTGACAGCACGTGATATAGATCCGCAATTTCAGAGCACGGGGTGGTGGTACGAATATTTTAGCGGCGACAGCCTGTCTGTTACTAATGTTAATGATCTTATTACGTTGCAGCCAGGGGAATACCGCATTTATACATCGGAAAGGCTAAGTAAGCCCGACATCACTATGAGAAATTATTCTCTCCTTGACGAGGAAGCGGATATACGGCTGTTCCCAAATCCGGCATCGGACTGTGTAACAATAAGGTATCTTCTCCCCGAGGGTGGTGATATAGATATTTCATTAATAAGCATATTCGGACAAACATTAAAATACTTCTATGCCGGCAGGCAGTCCTCCGGAGTGAACCAGCTGGAACTGGATATATCAGACCTGCATCCGGGGGAATATTATATGCTAATATGTATAAATAATAAACCGGCCTATTTGCCCTTACTTAAAATTGAATGATTGAAGTTTCAGACAATGGGTATTAAAAAATTATTGGTACTATTAGTAGCCGTTTATATTGTAAGGACGGGCTTTTCACAGTGGGAGCAAGTCAACAGTCCGGCTGGGACAACAAATGTATCGTCATTCATTGCCTATGACACTCTAAAATTAATATCTGCAAGCTGCGGGCTGCATACTACAGCTGATCTGAGCGGCGCATGGAAACTGGGTAGTACTTATGAAATACAGGCATATACGCTAAAGGGCGACAGCCTGTTTATTGGTTCAGATTATGATGGAATATGGCTGGTCAAGCTAAACAGCAGTAGCTTCAATCCTGTCCGTTTAGGATACAATGTGTATTATACAAAATCTCTGGACCATGATGATTCATGCCTTTACATAGGTTCGGAATTTAATGGCGTTTTCAGGTATTCGCTTGACAGGGGTGTCGCTGTTCAGCTAAATGAGGGATTGCCATTCATAGAGAATTGCTTTGAGACAGC
The DNA here is from genome assembly GCA_964580815.1 of uncultured Bacteroidales bacterium. Classification (GTDB taxonomy): domain Bacteria; phylum Bacteroidota; class Bacteroidia; order Bacteroidales; family UBA10428. Next base: position 2,804 of record CAZOLY010000062.1, on the reverse strand, counting down.
TTGCTTTAACATGTATTTTGTTTACAGCATTAAAATCAAGGATGGTTATATTTTTGCAGGTACCCATGAAGGGATTTACAGGGCATCACTCGACGATCTACGCTGGGAAGATGTTAACAGTTCCTCAACCAGGGCTGAAGTAAGTTTTATAAGTGTTATTGATAACATGCTATTTATGGGGATAGGCGAAGAATTGTTTGTAAGTGAAGATAATGGAGAATCGTGGCAAGTGTATTATGTAGCACCATCAGGCATAACTTCCGTATATAAAAACGGGATGAATATATATGTATCAACCGGTGAAAACGGTATCCAGTTTACGGAAGATGGCGGGCAGCACTGGCAGTCGTTGAACAGCGGGCTAATTGACTTAAGTGTAGATTTTATATCCTCCGCTGATTCTGTCCTTGTTTGCGGCACCCAAACCAGCGGGTTTTATTATTATTTTAATGATCAATGGATTAACAACAATAAGGGGATTATATGCTCACAGGTAAGGTCGCTCGAGAATGCAAACGGCTCATTAGTGTTCACTGATGGGGATAAAGTTTATGCTTCGGATAATGGAAATAACTGGAGCGATGTGACACCTGGCGTGGAAAATGATTATTTTGGCTCCCTCGAAGCAATGGGCGATACGGTTTTCCTTACATACAAATATTATGTTCCCAATCCGAATTTTGAAAATAACGTGAGGATATTGTATACAACCAACGGGGGAGAAACATGGGATGAAACAGGCAGTCCGGTTCCATACTGGGGCGACGATACATACAGGATGTATGCTTCCGGCAAGCGGCTTTATGTGCATGAGGATGATAAGATGTACTATACAGATAACCTTGGAGCTGACTGGAATAATATAAGCCTTCCTGAAGAATACTGCAATTATTTTTATTCGTTCCTGGTACATAATTCTGTGCCATATGCCGCGGCATGCGGTAATGCTGAATTAATAAAGCTTGATGAATCCAGTAACTGGGTATTATCAAATAACGGACTGCCTTCTGACAGGGAAATAGAGTTTATGGTCAGATGTAAAGATGCCATATTTGCATATGTCTTCGTACATGGCATGTATGCCAGTACGGATAATGGAGAAAGCTGGTCAGAAGCAAATAACGGGATAAACGATGAATTAAATTACGCCGATTATGCTTACAGGGATTCGGAATTATTCCTTGCATCCAACAAAGGTGTTTTTTATACTGATGATCACGGACAAAACTGGTATAAAATTAATACAGGTCTTATTAATAAGGATCTGAGCTCAATAGTCGAACGTAGTGATACTTTATTTGTGGGAACTTATGGGAACGGGATTTGGAAAAGAGCTATAGACAATATTTCTTACAGCCCTTCCGCTATTATTGACAGGATACCGGTAAAGATTTATCCCAATCCGGTCACTGGTTTCATTTATGTTAATTATAAAAACACCGAAAGCGCGGCAGAGGTGGAGATTTATGACATTACAGGCAGTCTTGTGCTAAGCAAAAGGATAAATACAGATGATATTGTTAATGTTGAAAAACTGAAATCCGGACTATATATTATTAAGATAAATTTTAAAAACAGTACGTATACAGACAAGTTTATAGTGAATTAGCAGACTATATAAATTTAGTGATTCCCGGAACACTTAAACTGATTCCCGGCTAATGCTTATTCCAGCGAGTTTTTGAGTTTTATGATTTCTATGCCTGCTTCCAGCAATGCTCCCAGTCCGTGCATTTCATTAAGCCGGGCCGGGCGGTTATAATAGTGAACAAGGTCATTTTCTATGCCTGTGCCTATGCATACATCTTTTAACTGGCCTTCATCGGTAATTTTATGTGCTACCAGTCCTTCCCACCCTCTTAATGCTATGGATGCGTACCGTTCATCTATCCATCCTTCATTTATGGCCCTGGCTATGCAGTATACAAACATGGCGGTGCAGGAAGACTCGGTGTAGGAGTCAGGTTTATCCAGCAGCTGGTGCCATATTCCGTCGCCGCCCTGGTATTTGGCAATGCCCAGGATCTGCTGCTCCAGGATCCTTGACAGGTCTTCCCTTTTTGGATGATCGGCCGGCAGTTGATTTAAGAGATGTACCTGGGCCATCATTATCCAGCCGTTACACCTTCCCCAGTGTGCTACCCCGTTCCTACGGAGGTCATCGTAATAGCAATGGAAGTAGAGCTCCATATCCTTGTCCCACAAGTATTTCGTAAAGTTATACACCTGGTTTATTGCATCGTTATAATACTTGTTGTCGCCGGAGAACTTACCCATTCTTGCCAGGAAGGGGACACTCATGTACAGGTCGTCACCCCACAGTGTCATGGCGTGAGGAAAGGCTCTTACCAGTGTGCCGTCATCCAGCCGCTCCTGCACATTGGTAATATGATTTACCGTCTTTTCAATGTATTCTTTATAGGAGCTCTTTTTGACTTTATCATATACATCTATTATGCTGGCTCCCATTGCCCCGCAGTCATCAAGTTCACTCATCGCCCATAGCTGTCCGAATGGATAGTAATAGTAAGGCCTGTCGTCTTTAAACCGCTTCTGAAAAAATTTATAATTATTCATTCCGAATTCTATTTGCCTGACAACAAAGTCAAAATATTTTTCGTCACCCAGAAATTCTGACAGGTCTATCATAGCCATGTTCAGGACGCCATTTGTATAGTGCCATTCAGCAAACGGACTTTTTATTCTGACTTCGACATCTTCAGGGATTTCACCCGTGGAGTTATATGTCTGTCCGTTTTCAGCTCCCACAAAACTGAACTCAGCATGGTCGAGAATGTAATCGG
>CAZOLY010000061.1:8050-17988 GCA_964580815.1 uncultured Bacteroidales bacterium | reverse complement strand
CCCTGGCCGGGCTTTGAGATAAATATATGTTTTTTCATTTCAATAATGATTATTATATAATCAAATTATAAGATTATAATATAATCAAATATTTTAATATTACAAACATTTAAAGTTATTTTTTAATGAGTGGTGGCATAAATTTTGTAATGGGTAAATTGGGTTAATTAAAAAGTCTTAATAATTGGTTTTGCATATATTTGGGCTAATTATTAAGAAAATTAACAATATTATAATATATTTGACTTGTCGCTAACTATTTGGTACTATGGAAAATTTTAACCGGATTGCAGAAAAGAAGATAAAAGAGGCAATTGAAAAGAAGGAGTTCGAAGACCTTGAGGGCTTCGGCAAGCCTGTTGACAACTCGGAATATTTCAGTGTTCCCGGGGAGGAGCGAATAGCTTTTCATATACTGAAAAATGGGGGGGTAGTACCTGAGGAGTTAAAAATCAGAAAAAAAATTGATGATCTGATAAAAAAAATTAAGGATTGCAAGGATCAGAATGAAAAAGAGGAGCTCAAAAGTGAGCTGAACATGTTATATACGGAGTTCGAGTTAGCTATGGAGCTAAGAAAAGCAAAAAAATCAAAGTAACCCTTTTTATACCCCTGGGGTTGTAGTCAGTGCCGGATGTATATTTAACGGCATATTCACCAGCTATTTACCGATATATTAATGCCTTTTGCCGAATTATTGTTTTTTTCCTTTACATTGCATTGTACTTTTGGCATAAAAATAAAAAAATGGAAACAAAACATTCAGACAAAAGGCTTATTGCAGGATTATTAATTATCCTGGCCGGGGCATTGGTGCTGGCCGGTAATTTCTTCATAGACAAGGAAGGCGACCTTTATCACAAATTATACCGCTGGGAGCTTATTATTGCAGGTGTAGGAGTTATTGCTTTAATAGTAAGTGAGAATAAGGGCACGGGAATTATGCTTATTGCAGTCGGGGGTATCTTTTATTTATACAGGGAGATCAAAGACAAATATGCATATGTTGATTTCTGGCAGGTGTTTGTTCCTGCAATAATAATACTGATCGGACTGCTGTTAATCTTTCGCAGGAAAGGACTAAAATTAAGTGACAGGGAATTAAAAGAGTCAGGGGATGATTATATTGATGATATATCAATTTTCGGGGGAGGTGATAAGATTATAACCTCCGGTAACTTTAAAGGCGGGAAAGTAACTGCAATTTTCGGAGGGTCCAATTTGAACATGACAGGTGTAAAATTAGCTGAAGGGACTCAATATATTGACGTTTTTGCCGTGTTTGGAGGCTTTTCAATGGTAGTCCCTGAAGACTGGGATATTAAGATCCAGACAATTTCGATATTCGGGGGATTCAGCGATAAGCACAGGATATCCAAAGGAGAAAAAGAAAATAAGAAGAAATTAATATTAAAAGGGCTGGTTATTTTTGGAGGGGGTGAAATTAAGTCTTTCTAGGTATTTAATGATCAATTTGTGCTAAATACTATATTCGGCAACAGAAGATATTTATTCACATATTTAATGCTATGGATATTCATTTCCGCTATCCATAGCATTATTCTTTTATTGACCCGTGAGTTTTCATTAGATATATTGCTTACCGAGGGGTTACTATCAAATTTCCTGCTTGGATTATTCGGCATAGGATTATGGATTTCTATTTTTTACAGTAATATCAAGCATCAGGCCTTATTTACAAAAATCACCAATCACATCCTGCTTGTCGTCATTTTCCTGGGTTTATGGATGCTTATTAATTACCTTATTTTAAGTTCGTCATTCAAAAATGACAGCGGGTATATGTATTATCTGAAATCATCAATACCATGGCGGCTGGGCAATGGTTTTCTTTTTTACGGGATGATAATTCTTGCTTACTATTTATTGATTTTTTATCAGAACTTCAGGGAAAAGGTAGTTAAGGAGTCTGAGCTGAAGACGCTGATACAAGAATCGGAACTGACATCTTTAAAATCCCAGATAAATCCGCATTTTATATATAACAGCCTCAACTCTATCAGTTCACTGACAATTATCAGTCCGGATAAAGCACGGGAGATGGTAATCAAGCTATCTGAGTTTCTCAGGTATTCGATATCACAGAAAGATGAGCAGATGACCACCTTAAGGGAGGAATTACTGAATATAAGGAGATACCTCGATATAGAGAAGATACGGTTTGGCGACAGGCTTATTGTGCTGGAGAATATTGATGACCAATGCATGGATAAGAAGCTGCCCGGACTGATTCTTCAGCCGCTTATTGAAAATGCTGTCAAGTATGGTGTTTATGAAAGCATTGAGAGCACGGAAATAGAAATCGTCACAAGCTGCAATGCCGAGGCTTTAAAAGTGAGGATAAGAAATGATTACGATCCTGATTTTGTTTCAAAGAGGGGTGAGGGTATAGGATTGAATAATATACGAAGCAGGCTTGGCATAATATACAGGAATGATAATCTTGTTACTATAAATAAAACCGGTAATATATTCGAAGTAATTATTATCTTTCCGCAGTGAACCCGGGTTTAACAGTTAATCTGTGTGAATATGGAGAATAATATTAACGCAATAATCATCGATGACGAGGAGCTTTCCAGGAAACTCATCATAAGTTATTTAAAAGACTTTGAGGATATAAATATTATAAGGGAGTGTGCCAATGGTTTTGAAGGGATAAAGGCCATTAACGATCTTAATCCCCAGCTTGTTTTTCTGGATATCCAGATGCCCAAGTTAAATGGCTTTGAGATGCTGGAGCTGCTGGATACCACTCCGGAAATAATATTTATAACTGCCCACAATGAATATGCGATAAGGGCATTTGAACACAATGCTGTGGATTACCTGATGAAGCCATACTCAAGGGACAGGCTTATTGAAGCTGTAAAAAAGGCTATAGTAAAGATCAGGTCCAGGCAGCCCGTTAATGAAAATATTGAAAGGCTGATAAGCCAGCCTCTCGGCAGTAAGATTGAGCGTATTGTTGTCAGGACAGGTTTGAAGATTAAGGTAATACCGGTCAGCAGGATCCAATACCTGGAGGCCCAGGACGACTATGTCATGATTTATACCGAAGACAGCAAGCACCTGAAGCAGGCGACGATGAAATTCTTTGAAACGAACCTTGACCCGAACCAGTTTATCCGTGTCCACCGCTCCTACATAGTGAAGATTGACCAGGTGGTGCAGCTTGAGCCATATGAGAAGGACAACTATGTTGCCAGGCTGAAGAGCGGGGCCTCGGTAAAGGTTAGCAAAAGCGGAATGAAGAATTTAAAAGAAATATTAAATTTTTAGCCTGCGTTCTGCCTGCTGCTTCCGTCTGCCTGCTGCTACAGTGTCATTCCACTATTCTTTCCCTTTTACTTTTTGCTGTTGTCAGGGAGTAAGCTTTCTTCTGCATGACGGTTGTTATCCTGTACATTACAGGTACAATGATAAGTGTAAGAAATGTAGCAAATGACAGTCCGAATATTACCGTCCACGATATAGGTCCCCATATGCCTGTCATTACTCCGCCGATGTAGAGTTTGGGGTTGAATGTTTTTAAAAGGGATTCGAAGTCAATATTTAATCCTATAGCCATAGGAACAAGGCCGAGTATGGTTGTTATTGCTGTAAGCAGTACGGGGCGCAGTCTTGTTTTGCCGCCCTGCACTATACATTCGGTAGCGTTTTTCAGCGGCAGGAATGCATTGTCTGCCAGTCCGAGTTCCCTTCGCTTTCGCAGTTTCAGCAATTCTATATAGTCAATAAGCACGATAGCGTTATTCACTACCACTCCGGCCAGGGATACTATACCCACGCCTGTCATGGTAACGATAAAGTCCATTTTGAATATCGCAATACCGCCGAATACGCCTATTGTGCTGAACACAACGCTTGCAATAATAATAAAAGGCCTTACTATGGAGTTGAATTGTGTCACAAGGATTAACATTATCAGGGCGATAGCAATAAGAAAGGCCCTGCCCAGGAATTCCATCGATTCATTCATATCTTCCTGCTCGCCTGTGAACTTATAATTATACCCGGCAGGCATATTATAGCCGGCAAGCAGGTTTTTTATACGGTTAATGATATTGTTTGCATTATAGCCGGGAACAACGTTGGAGTAGAGTGTAATAACCCTGTCGAGGTCTTTTCTTTTCACCGCTCCGTATGTTGAGCTATAGTTAAAATCTGCTACTGCCGATATGGGTATGCTCAGCCACTTGCCCTGGTTGTTCATAAACACTATCTTCTGGTTCATCAGGGCCGAGACATTATTTTTGAATTTATCAAGCGATCTCAGCTGGATAGGATATTCATCTTCGCCGATCTTGAAATCCGATATTTCCCTGCCGAACAGCGCTGTTCTTATTGTACTGGCTATCTGTGCCGTTGACATTTCAAGCCTCCTGGCCTTATCCCTGTTGATAGTAACCAGCATTTCGGGCATGCCCAGGTCGAGGTCCATCTGCAGGCTTTCTATACCTTCTATTTTTGCACCTTCAATAATCTGCATGAGCGTGTCGGCAACATTTATAAGCTTTTCATAATCTTTGCCGGAAACTTCAATATTTATTGCTTTTCCCGTAGGGGGGCCCATGCTGTTTTTCTCAAATGTCACTTCCACTCCGGCATACCTGTTTGACAGGGAGTCATTAAGCTCTTTCATTATCTTCCTTGTGTTTACGCCCTGCCTGTACTGGTAGTCTGTAAATGAGATGGTCATGAGGCATTTATTGTCCCTGTTTGCAAGCCAGTCCATGTCATTCTCAAGTACAGCCCCTGCGCCCACATTTAGCAGTTTTGATTTAATTATGGGATTATATGGATGAACAATATTATCGACATCTTTTTCAAATTTTTCAGAAAACCTGTTTGTCGCGTCGATATCGCTGCCCACAGGAAGCTCTGCAAGTATATTAATATAATCGGGATCATTGTCCGAGAAGAATAAGACATTGGGACTCCTGATAAAAAAGAAGACTATTGCAAGGACCAGGAGCAGGAATGTGCCTGCCACGAACCACACGGGATTAAGGCCTTTGAGGGCAAAAACGAGCACTTTCTGATATGCGGATTCCAGGCGGGAAAGAAAAACATCTTTAAACCATCTTCCAAGGGCATTGAAAAGGAAGAGGTTAAGGATGGTGACGCCAAGTGCAATAACTGACAGGTTCGCCACGGTATATATTTTCAAGATGTAGCATAGGGCAGCCAGTGCGGCCAGCACAAGGGCCACTCTAACAGCCAGCTTCCTGTTAACAGTATCTTTATGCTCGTCCTTTTTAATAAAGGATGATGAGAACACGGGAATGATGACAAGGGCGACAAACAGTGAGGAAGTAAGCACTATGATAAGTGTTATGGGCAGGTACTTCATGAATTCGCCGACAATGCCCTTCCAGAAAGCCAGGGGCAGGAAGGCGGCGAGGGTTGTTGCCGTGGAAGCTATGATAGGTACGGCTATTTCTCCCACTGCCTGTTTTGCAGCCTGGTACTTTGTATAGCCCTGGTGCACGAAGCGGTATATATTTTCCACAACAACTATGGCGTTGTCCACGAGCATTCCCAGTGCGAGGATAAGGCTGAACAGCACTATCATGTTCACCTGGAAGTTAATAAGTTCGAGTACTATAAATGAGAGGAACATTGACAGCGGAATTGCCAGTCCGACGAACAGGGCATTTCTTGTCCCCAAAAACAGGAATAATATGGAGATCACAAAGATCATGCTCATTATCATGCTGTTTTCAAGGCTGTTAAGTTGTTCTTTTACAATCTCTGACTGGTCATTGGTTATAGTTATATGCAGGTCATCGGGAAAGACATTTTCCTTCTCCACCTCTGCGAGTATGTTCTCAATTTTCTTTGTCGCCGACAGCAGGTTCTCCCCGCCTTTTTTAACAACCTGCAGGGAAACCACCGGCTGTCCGTTTAGCCGTGTGTAGCTCGTAGGGGCTTCATAGGTGTCAACAACTTCTGCCAGGTCGCGCAGGTAAACGATATTTCCCTGGTCTCTTTTTACTATAATATTTTTTATCTGGTCAATATTTTCAAACTCGCCAACCGTCCTTATCGAGCGGCGTGTACCCTCCATTTTCAGTTCGCCTCCTGATATTGACATATTTTCAAACATGATGGCATTGGCTATATCATCGAAGCTAAGCTGTGTAGACTCGAGTTTCAGCAGGTCCACGTTTATCTGTATTTCCCTGTCACTTATTCCCGTGATATCCACCTTTGAAATTTCCGGTACGGTTTCGATCCTTTCCTCGAGTGTTTCGGCATATTTTTTAAGTTCGGTAGTGCTATAGTCACCTGACAGGTTAATGTTCATTATGGGAAATTCCGAGAAGTCAATATCGGAGACTATGGGGTCTGACGGCAGGTCATTGGGAAGCTCCGAGCTGGCGTAGTCGACTGCCTTTTTCACCTCATCTTCGGCCGTTTTAATGTCGACATCAGGATTAAATTCCACGAGTATAAAGGATATATCCTGGGTTGATGTGGAAGTAATATTCTTGATACCTTTTATTGGTTCTATTTCCTTTTCTATAGGTCTGGTCACAAGGTTTTCCATGTCTATAGGAGGGTTCCCGGGGTAAATTGTCTGTACCATTATCCAGGGTAATGCAATATCGGGAAACAGCTCCTTGGGCATGCTTCTGTATGAATACAGGCCAAAGACAATGATTATGAAAGTCATCAGGAAAATTGATGTCCTGTTCCTGAGGGATAAGGTAGTAAGCTTAAATTCCCTTATAACTTTCTCGTTAAGTTTCTTTATTTCTTTATCCAAGCTCATCGTTTAATATTTGATTATTTGTAGCAGGTTATTTGTTTGAGATTTTTACTTCAGTGCCTGTGGATACCGTATTATATCCCTCGACAATAACTTTTTGTCCGGGTGCCAGTCCCGATTTAATTACTGATTCATTATTATAGGTCTGTCCGGTTACGACATATACTTTTTTAGCTATGGACTTATTGTCTTTTTCTGCGGCTATGAACAGGAACTCTTTGAAGTTGCCCCCGGCGGTTTTTATTATATCTTTCTTAATAATATTTGAAGGTACTATCATTGCGGAGTCTATTGTAAGGTCATTTATTTTGAGCAATGCAAACATATTGGGTTTAAGTTTATTATTTGTATTATCGAGGCGCACCTCAACCGTGAAGGTCCTGTTTGCGGGGTTTATGACGTTCCCCGTCCTGTATATGGGCACGTTCAGTTTCATGTCCGCATATGTGGGCACGGTGACCCCGACAATTTTACCTTTGCTTATCGAGGGCAGGTATGTTTCCGACACCTCTGCTACAATTTTAAGCTTTGAAAGGTTCACGAGCTCCAGTATTCTAAAGCCGGGAGCGCCCAGTTCCCCTTCCTTCTGGTATATATTGTCTATTAGTCCGTCAAAGGGGGCCCGGATATTTGACATTTCAAGTTGTGCCTGTAGTGTTTTCAATCTTGCTTCGGCCTGCTCGTATGTATTTTTTGCTTCAAGGTACTGCAATTCGGAGCCTATATTCTGTTCCCACAGTGATTTCTGCTTGTCATACAGCTTCCGGGCAAGCTCGAGGCCTGTTTTCACTTCCTGTATCGAGCTCTCTGTAACATCTGTATTTAATGCGACAAGCAGCTGTCCTTTTTGTACCCTTTCTCCTTCCCTGACATATATTTTCTTTATCTGCCCTCCCATTTCGGGACTTATATATGCATCTTCAACTGCCTCGATATTACCCTGTACTTCGATATAATGTTTAAAGGGTTCATATATCATTTCCTTTGTTACTACAGGCACCATGAATTCGCTATTGGTAGTTGCAGTATCCTTATTAAGCTTATGCTCGAGCTTATTTATGGCCTGGTTGATCCTGGATATTTGCTCTTTTTTAAATATTATTTTTTTCCTTATTGACTCAGGATTATTTCCACAGCCTGATACTAATGAAATGACTGCTGCTATAATTAATATTTTTTTCATTATTGATTATTATTGAATGTTATTACAGGTTATTTAATAATTTATCGTAATTAAGTTTTGAATTCAGGAGCTCCAGTATGGAGTTTGTATAATTTGAGCTGCTGTTCAGGTACTGGTTATGAGCCTGTGTTAAATCGAGGCTTGAAGCCATTCCTTCTTTATGTTTGATAAGTGTTTTCTGGTATATTCTTTTTGACAGGTCTATATTGAACTGTTCATTTTTTAATTTCTCTATTGACTTGTCAAGGTCGAATGCTGCCTGCTGGATGCTCAGGTTAATATTCTCGGTGGCCATTTCTTTGAGGTTCCTGGTTTTTTCAAGTTCGATCTTTGCCTGCTGTATTTGTGCATTTCTTTGGCCGCTGGAAAATATGGGTATGCTGACATTCACTCCGAGAATATGGTTGATGGTAAAATCAAAATCGGCCTTATTTGTCTTGTCAGTATATGAATAGAAGGCAGACACCACGGGCAGGTATTTTGAACGTTCCCTTTTAAGGCTAAGTTCTGATAACCTCTCCTGCGTTTCAAGCAGTTTATAGTCAATATTATCCGAGATGCTGAAGTCCCCGTATGAGGGGTCGTCAATATCGAGCGACACAAGAAATTCCTCGAAGCTCTGCGTAAGTTTAATGTTGGCATCGAGGTTGAGGCCCAGCAGTATCTTAAAGAGCTTGTATGACAGTTCTATTTGCTGCTCAAGGGTTCCTGCCGCATTCTCGGTGTTTCTCAATGTAAGTTCAATCTGGTCCACTTCCGTATCTTCGATGAAGCCATTTTTATTCATTATCCTGAACTCTTTAAGTGTGGAGCGCAGGTTCATTATAGATGTGTCAAGAATAGCTTTGTTCTTTTCGAGCGCCAGTATCGAGTAATATGATGATGACACTGTCTGCCTGATATCCATATCATTTTTCTCTTTGGCATTTTCCGATAACATAAGAAAGGTCTTTGACGCCTGCAGTCCGACAATATACTCGCCGCTAAATACAAGCTGGGATACCGTTAGGCCATAGGTTGTGGAGTTTTTGACGGCTATGGCGGACTCCGCGGAGCTCATACCTTCGCTGAATGAGGAGAAAGCCCCGGGGTGCAGGGAATCCAGTATAACAAACAGGGGGACCATCTGTTCGCCAAAATTTATTGTGGGGATTTCGCCCGGTATATGCTGGTAGCTCACTGCTCCGCTTACCTGCGGGAGCCCCATTGCTGTGGTTTCCCACACCTGCTTCCTGGATTTCTTTATATCCAGCAATGTGTTCCGTGCTTCATAATTATGGTTTAGGGCATATTCGCGGGCTTCCTGCAATGTAAAGGAATAAACACTATCGGACTGGCTGTAACAGAGACTGGCAAAAAATACAATGCCGAACAGCAGTTTTTCTCTCAGTTTCATTTTAAGATTATTTTAATTTAAAGTCGTTAAGCTTAATACATTAAATCACTATTCCGAAAGAGTGCAAAGATATATTTCTATTATTAGTAGTTAAAACTTAAATCGGCAAAATCCCTTAAATTGTCGGTGAAAGTTTTACAGAATATTGTAATTAAAGATAATAATAGATAAATTTGTTAATAATAAAGCTACCAAACCATGATCATTGCACCTATCAAAGAAACACTGCATACGCCGTCAGTAAATATTTTTAATGACGATAACCTGATTGTTGTAAGCGGCACCTCGAGGCTCGAGGATCCTTCGATATTTTACCAGCAGCTGGCAGAATTGTATGAAGAATACTGCAGGGCATTTAAACAAAAAGTGATACTGGACTTTAATCTGAGTTATATTAATACAAGCTCATCAAAGTGGTTATTTCATATACTAAAAAATTTACAGGTAAAATACTCTGAGGATAAGCAAATGATTATTAACTGGTATTATGAAGAAGATGATGAAATAATACAGGAGGCCGGCGAGGTCTTCCAGTCGCTCCTGGAGATACCTGTAAATCT
>CAZOLY010000061.1:1912-7950 GCA_964580815.1 uncultured Bacteroidales bacterium | reverse complement strand
GTCGGTTGCGCAGAAAGATGAAACAAGAAGGCTGGAGCCGTTCACAAGGATTGATATTTCCGATAAGGTGCTTGTTCAGCTTGTAAAGGCGGAGGAGGAGTCGCTTGAGATAAAGATCCAGCGTGCCGAAGCCTCAAATGTTATCGCTGATGTTACCGATAATACGTTGAAGATACGTGTTGAAGTCCCTCCCCGCGATTACGGGAAAGTAAATATAATACTAAAGTACAGGAATATTGATGAGATTAAGGTCGCGGGCATGGCCGAAGTATCGTCGGTATCGTTGATAAATACAGATTCGCTGCGTGTAATCCTTAAAGGCGGGGGGAAGGCGTATTTAGATCTTGACCTGGCATATCTTGACAGCAGGATTCTTGAGGGAGGGGTTCTTTCAGCGGAGGGTCATGCTGTATCACAAAATGCCTTTGTCGCGACGTCAGGGGCACTTTCAGCTTTTAATCTCGAAAGCAACATCGTGAAAGTTAAGGCAGCAACGGGAGGCATTGCCAAGGTGCATGCCGGCAAGTCGCTTGTTGCCGATGCACAGACAGGAGGTTATATATCATACAAGGGCGATCCGGGAAATAAAATCCTCAACAGCGGCACGGGAGGCAAGATTGTTAAGTCCGATTGAGCAGCTTTATTTTAAATTTTTAAGGTACGATTCTGCGACGAGCAGGTCTGTGGGGGTAGTAATTTTAATATTTTCCTTATTCCCGTCAACAAGGTTAATGGCATAGCCCAAACTTTCTACCACGCTCGCGTCATCGGTAAATTCAGGTCTATAATCCTGTTTAAAGGCTTCCTGCAGGAGCTTGCACTGAAAAACCTGGGGTGTCTGGATAAGCTTAAATTTTGAGCGGTCAACGGGGCGGTTGCCGGACTTATCTATGGCACGCATGGACTCGGGAATTTCAATTACCGGAACGGCATTACCCGAGGATGCGGCTTTTTTAAAGCACCTTTTGATAGTGTCGAGGCTTACAAGGGGCCTTACGCCGTCATGGACAGCTACCAGCCAGTCTTTGCCCTTTATTTTTGACAGTCCGTTTTTCACGGAATAGAACCTGGTGATGCCTCCCTGTACGGTGTCATGTTCGTAATTGAACTTGTAGTCCCTGCAAAGTTTTTTCCATAATTTGATCTGTGTTTTGGGGAGGACTATAATAATTTTTATGGAATTATCGTGGCGGTGGAATTTTTTTACAGTGTGCATAAGTATGGGAAACCCGTATATAGGGAGGAACTGCTTGGGTGTATCGGATTTCATCCTTTTTCCCCGTCCACCCGCTACTATGATAACTACTTTTTTCATAGAAATAAGAACCGGTTAAATTTTAAAATATTTATTTTTATTAAAATTTTCTGAATAACTAATAAAAAATATAAAATGGTGCTCAATAAAGATATAATAAACTTTTTAAAAGCTCTAGGCAAAAATAATAATAGAGAATGGTTTAATGCAAACAAATCGCTATTTAATAAGCTCAAACTGGAATTTGAGACGTATATACAGCTCATTATTAAGAAGGTACATGATTTTGACAGGAGCATAGGTGTGCTTATGGCAAGGGATACCATTTACAGGATATACAGGGACATAAGGTTTACGCATGACAAGACGCCTTACAAGACAAACTTCGGTGCTTATATATCGAGGGGAGGCAGAAGCGGGGGCTATGCCGGTTATTACCTGCACATTGAACCTGGTGCATCGATGCTTGCCGGGGGCCTGTATATGCCGGCGCCTGACATTTTAAAAGCTGTACGGACCGAGATCTATGAGAACATAGAAGAGTTTAAGGGTATAATTGGCAGCAGGGGCTTCAGCAAATACTTCAAAGAGATATGGGGTGAAAAGTTAAAATCCGTGCCGCAGGGTTTTCCAAGGGACTTCAAGGATGGCGAGCTGCTGAAGTTCAAGCACTACACCGTATCTGTGGACCTGACCGATGAGGATGTGGCGGATGAAGGGTACACAGAGACGGCAATAAAGGTTTTTAAGGCACTTAAGCCTTTCAACATGTTCCTCAACAATGCTATTGAGAATATTAAGAGTTAAATGCTATTGAGAGTGTATAATTTTAAGTGTTGTCAGTAATTTATAGCTAATGTGTGCCGGAGGTTTTTTGTTCATTTTCAATAACTTCAATAATCTGTCTGGATAATTCAGGTATTTTATTTTTAATAACATCCCAAACTATTGAATAGTTAATCCCCATATAATCATGAATCAACCGGTCTCTCATACCAGCCATATTTTTCCAATTAATTGAGTCCCATTTAATTTTAAATTCGGTTGGTATCTTTTTAGCAGCCTCTCCAATAATTTCGAGACTCCTTACTATAGCTCTTTTCAAAGCCTCATCACGGATTAATTCTTCTTTTGTTATATTATTAGTAATAGCAGACAAAATAAATATGCATTCATCGCTGATGTGTCTCAAATATTCCAAAGGTTCTTTAGACATACATTACTTCTTTTAAGATTTTTGGTCCGATATAAGGACTTAATCCATTTTTTGTAATTATTTCGACGTTTTCGTTTTTAAAAAGTTTTTCGAAATAGTCACAGACAGCCATATAGTTATCAAAATTTTCTTTATCAGGTGAAAAATCGATTAAGATATCAATATCACTTTTATTTGTTTGTTCTTCTCTTAAATATGAACCAAATAAACCAATATTTTTTACTCCTAATTTATTCAATTCAGGTTTATGAGTACGAATAGTCCTTAATATGAAATCTTTTGTTGTCATAGCTACTTCAATAACTCAAATATACAAATCTTTTTTAGAAACTGATTCATGAATATTGATGCGGGTGTTCCATATATTACCGGCATATTACTTGTATTGATTACCGGGACTTATATAGGAGTTCTGTATAATTATTAATTTATTAGAACCTTATAAAGTACTGCTGCTATACTAACAACAAATCCTGCAGCAGAAATCCTGTGTATCAGCAGCATTATAACGTGCATCTTGTCAAGGCTCAACATTCCACCTGAAACAAGTAAGGCAATAGTTGAAATTACGGCTAAAATCAGGAATGCAGCAAGGGATACACTTAACCCACAGGCTCCTGTATAACTGACAAG
The DNA here is from genome assembly GCA_964580815.1 of uncultured Bacteroidales bacterium. GTDB lineage: Bacteria > Bacteroidota > Bacteroidia > Bacteroidales > UBA10428. The sequence goes on along the minus strand of CAZOLY010000061.1, from coordinate 4,846 downwards.
AATAAATGATATAAATATGACAAATCCTATCGTTGCCAGCTTATGGATTGTAAGAAGGGCGGAATTATATGGTTTGCCTGTTTTATGAAGGATAAACCCCATTATCATTGTAATCAATATTAATGCAATATTGATTATGACTTTAGTTATAATTCCCATTTGTAGCATACTAACGGCAATCATTTTTTCCTGATGAGGTCACAGGCCAGCTTCAGCAGGTTTTCGGTATTTATGGGCTTGCTGACGTAGCCATCGCATCCTGCCCCGAAGCACCGGACCTTTTCTTTCGGCTGGGCATATGCTGTCTGCGCTATTATCGGGATATGTTTATTTATCTTTTTTATCAGCCTTGTAGCTTCGAAGCCGTCGATGAAGGGCATTTTCATATCCATGAGGATAAGGTCTATTTTTTTCCCTGAGGTGACAATGTCTATAGCTTCCTGTGCCACGCGGGCCCATATAAAACTTGCCTGGCTTTCTTTCTTAAGGGCATTTTGCAGGTAGAGCCAGTCATTTTCTTCGTCGTCGACGATCATAATGATTTTATCTTTTAATTCGGGGTATTTCATGATGATTTAAATTTATATATTTAAAATTTTAAAATTCCAGATTACAGATCTTTTTTCTTTTCCACCTCTTTCCATGCCAGGGCTGCGGCGCCGAGGACTCCCGCATTCTTGTCCATGAGTGATGAAAGCAGCACCCTCACCTTATTCCTGAATATGGGGAACAGGTTTTCGTCGAGGGACTTTTTTGTAGGGTTAATTATAAGCTCCCTGGCCTGGCTCAGTCCGCCCAGCAGGAATATTGCTTCCGGACTGATATGGGCGACGATGTCGGCCAGTTTTGATCCCAGTATCCGGCCCGTATATTCGAATGCTTCGAGTGCCAGGGGGTCGCTTTTTTTTGCGAACTCGGTGATCATCTTTGCTGAGAGGTCGTTATAGCTGTACTTGCGGAGCTCGCTGTCAATTGTTCTTTCTGCCATAAGCCTGAAGACGGTCCTTTTCAGTCCGGTTGCCGAGGCATATGTCTCGAGGCATCCCTTCCTTCCGCAGCCGCAGTCGCGGCCCCTGAGCTTAACATTAACATGGCCCAGCTCGCCTGCAAATCCAGAGTAGCCGTATACAAGCTCGCCGTTCACAACAATGCCGCTTCCCAGTCCGGTTCCCAGGGTAATGACAACGAAGTTCTTCATCCCTTTTGCACCGCCATAGATCAGTTCGCCCAGTGCCGCGGCATTGGCATCGTTTGTGAGGACAATAGGTATGTTGTTGTAGTAGTTTTTAAACTTGTCAACAAAGGGTATTATACCTTTCCAGTTCAGGTTGGGCGGATTTTCGATCGTCCCTTTATAATAGTTGCCGTTGGGGGCACCTATGCCTATACCTTTTATTTCAAGGTCGTCATTTATTGAATGGTAAGAGTCCTCGATGACTGAATGCATGTTGTCGATGTAGGTGTCAAATTCTTTGTAAGTTGAGGTACTCAGGAAATCTTCCTCGAGGCAGTTTCCTACCCTGTCAATTATACCGTATTTGGTGTAGGTGCCACCGATGTCGATTCCAATTACTACTTCTTTCATATTATAGAGTTGTTAATTAATATTATCTATAGAGTTCAGGGCGAACGCGTATGCGCCGATGGCGACAGCCTTGCTCGTCCCCAGCCTTGATATTCCTATTCCTGTTCTTTTCAGGGGGTCATACTTCACTTTTTCAGTTGTGCCCGGTATTAATATCTCACGTTCCCCGCCTTTAATGAAGAGGTCTCTCTGTCCGTCATCCTCAAGGTTAAATGCTTTAATTACAAGGCGGTTCATTTTTTCTCCCTTGTATGACAGTATATGGCCGTTCATCTCGTCAATTATTCGTGGCAGGAATATGGAATGTGCTCCTGCGAGTCCGCCCCCTATAACTATCAGTCCGTCCACCAAAGTTATGGCATTTGCCAGGGCGTCGCCCACAATTTCTCCAAGTTCCATGAATGCGGCTATTGCAGCCTCTTTATCACCTGCTGCCTGTCCGGTTGCTATTTCGTATATCTCTTTGGGTGAAGGGGAGTTTCCTGGCTTTATACCTGCTTCCTTAATATAGCTTTTTTGCACGGCCCTGATGCTTGCCCCTTCCTCGGCGTATGTCTGCGGGTACTTCTTGTTGCGCATAAGCCATATTTCGGCGGCCACGGCGTTGTCGCCCGTAAAGAGCTCGTTATTTCTTACTATCCCTGCGCCGAACCCTGTTCCGAGGGTCACCCCGAAGAGGTTGCCGTACTGCTTGGAGTTGCCGCCTTCTGACAGGAGTACGTTTACCCAGGGGAGGATGCCTGCTATGGCCTCGCCGTATACGAAGAGGTCGCCGTCGTTATTAATGTAGACAGGTATATCGAAATGTCTTTCGAGCATGGGACCCAGGGCTACGCCTCCCCTGAATGCGGGTAGGTTGGGGAGGTCCCCTATGATGCCGGACGGGTAGTCGGCCGGACCGGGAAACGCGAAGCTTATGGCAATGGGATTTGAGGGAAGCTTGTTTTTGACTTCTGAAAATCCTTTTAATATTGTTGACAGGCAGGCATCGAGATTGTCGGCATGCGAAGGAAGGGTAATGGGATTTATTATTTCTTCATTCGAGCGGATGGCGGAAAACACGAAGTTTGTACCCCCGGCATCGAGGGTCATCACTATCCTTTTATCCTGGTTACTATCCATGGGCCTCAGGCTTTTGATTTATATATCCTGATATTGGATATGGACACGGATGTAATATATAAAAGGCATGTAATAGGCACAAGGAAGCCTGTAAGTACAGAAAAATTATCTGCCACGGCCCCGAACAGGAGGGGAAGGAGTGCTCCTCCTGCTATGGCCGTTATCATTAGTCCGGACAGCTCATTTGTCCGGTTAGGCATCTGGTCCACGGCAATGGAGAAAATCAG
>CAZOLY010000061.1:0-1812 GCA_964580815.1 uncultured Bacteroidales bacterium | reverse complement strand
AGTGTCTCAACATTAAGTCCCATTCTTGAAACTATTTCTTCCATGCCCAGTCCGAATTGCGATTTCAGGTATTCGGGCAGGTAGGAGCTCATACATATTTCAGAGCCGACATAGAGGAATATTGCAATCACCATCATCAGCACATACCTGTTTGAGAGCAGGGAAAAGCATGATTTGAATGTGGCAGCAACGGTATCCTTTGTCCTTTTCTCCTTAATTTTTGACAGCCCCATGAAGATTATAGTAATTACCAGTATAGAAACATATATGGGAAAGATGATCTCCCAGTCTTTCCTGAACCATAGTACGGCGGCCACGGGCAGGAGCGGTCCCGATAGGGAGCCTATGGCTTTAATAAACTGTCCGAGTGTAAGGTTCCTTGAATATTTACCATCGGGGGACACATCGCGCATCAGGGGGTTTCCGGCAACCTGCAGTGTAGCTGCGCCGGCACCCAGCAGCAGGACAGTAACGAGGAAGATGCCGAATGAGTCCAGCCTGCCGACAACAGGCACTGACAGTCCCAGTAAAGCAATAATCAGTCCGAGCATCAAAACATATTTCTTACCCTTTTTATCCTGGTATATGCCCATGGGGATGGACAGTATGCCGAACATGATGAACCCCGCAAAGGCTATGAGTCCGGATACAAAGTTCGAAAGCTCAAACTTATCTTTGGCAAGGCTGACGAAGGGGCCAACGGCGTCGCCGAAGCCCATGCACAGGAAAGCAAGGAATACAGGAAACGTTTTATTTTTCATAGATTTTAAATATCAGTATAAATAAATCATATATTAATTCAAATGCCGGCATAAATTAATCGTTATAATGCCCGGGTATAATTTGTTGTGAATTTAATTAAAACTTAAAGTTAGAAATTTAATAATATTATGGTACAATATGTTAGTAATAAGACATCAATATTAATAAAAATGATTATATTTATCTAGGTGTTTAATATGTTATAGAAACAAATATTATGGTATTCAAGAATATTATTGTCCCCATTGACTTTTCCGATTATTCATTAAACGGATTAAGGCTTGCCCTGCTTTTTTCAAAGCAAAGTTATGTAAATATACAGATGGTCTATGTGCAGAAGAAGAGTTCTGATTATTACCCGAGCACGCGGGATGATGAGAAGCATTATGCGGAGCGAAAGTTCGGGGAGATCCTTGAAAAATATACGCCGAGGTTAAAGAACGATTCAAGGCTGCGGTATATTATTAAGAGCGGCAAGATATACAGGGAGATCGTCAACCAGGCGCAATCCTATAAAGATTCCATCATTATAGCATCCACGCACGGAGCATCGGGATTTGAGGAGTTTTTTATAGGCAGCAATTCATATAAAATGATCTCTGCCACGCAAGGGCCTGTAATAACTGTGAGGAAAGGCAAATGTCCGCAGTCGATAAAAAAAATTGTTATGCCTATAGAAATTCGCAGTGACTCAAGGCAGAAGGTGCCGTTTACCGCTGAGCTGGCAAAGTTCTTTAATGCTGAAATACATATTCTTGCATCAAACATATCGCGCAATAAAAGGACGATAGAAAGGGTAAGGGCATATAGCAGGCAGGTCAGCAATTTTTTGCATGGCAAGGTTAAAAACACGACCATTGAAGTATTTGGTGATAATCTTGCCGATCTTGTAGTGAATTATTCAAATTCGGTAAAGGCAGATATGATATCGATAATGACCGAGGAAGCTTCGGGCATAAGCCTAATACTGGGCAATAATGCACACCAGGTACTTAACAAGTCGGATATTCCCGTACTATGTAATTCACCCAAAGAGATAAGAATATCGGG
>CAZOLY010000060.1:9368-18213 GCA_964580815.1 uncultured Bacteroidales bacterium | reverse complement strand
ATTTTTCAAAATCTTCAGCAAAATAAGCATTATATTTTTCCATTGACAAATCTTTGTTGTTTAAAATTGCTTCTCTTATTCTTTTTGGTGAATATTTTTTCATCTCCGGACCCCCGAGCTGATCTGGCAAACCGTCGGAGAAAAAGAATATCTTGTCCCCATGTTTATATTTTATTACATGATTTGAAAAGTTTTCTTCGGCTTTCTTCCTGTGGGGGATACCTCCAATAGCTTTTCTAGTGCCCTTAAATTCAAGAAGTTCATTTTTTCTCAGCAGGTACAGTGACCTGTGGGCGCCGGCAAATTGCACTTGCTTCTTCTTATGATTAATCTGGCAAAAAGCGATATCCATGCCATCTCTGGCTTCAGCATCTTCTTTGTCCTGTTTAAGTGTTTTCCTTACAGCATAATGCAATTGATCACATATTTCTGCTGCAGTCATTTCCCTGTCATGGTCAACGATATTGTTTAAAAGGAAGTATCCTACAAATGACAGAAGAGCTCCCGGAACCCCATGGCCGGTGCAGTCTATGGCTGCTATGTAAATAATATCGCCTCTTTTAAAGAACCAGGGGAAGTCGCCGCTCACAACATCCCTGGGGATGTAATATATAAATGATTTTGGCAGGTATTGTCTGACTAATTTGTTATCAGGCAGTATAGATGATTGAATACGTTCCGCGTAATTAATGGAGTCCTGGATTTTCCTGTTTTTATCCTGAATTTCAAGCTCAATTTGTTTTGCTTCCGTTATATCATGGCTAACGAAAAGTATAGTCTCAAGTTCGTTTTCATTAAATTCAGGAATGGCATCTATACTCATTATCCTGTCACATTTATTACCATCTATTATTGCTGGAATAGTGATTTCCGTATTGGTTTTTTGTGGTGAAGCTTTAATTATTTCAATAGTATCCTTAAAATAGTTGTAGAGTACCTCTGAACATGTAACTTCATTGAGGGTTTTATTGATCAGTTCTGCCGGACTGGTTTGCATATAATGTTCCACAACGGGATTGGCATAGAAATACTGACCAACAGTGCTCAGGCGAATAATCATGTCAAGAGAGTTTTCAGAAAGCGCCTGCATTTTACTTTTTAGTCTTTCTTCTCTTTCTGCCCGTTTTCTTTCGGTAATATCTGTTGAGTTAAGTATAATACCGTTTATAGCGGAATCATCAAGCAAGTTCCGTCCTGTAGATTCTATAAAAATTTTCTTACCATTCTTTTTCATATATGTGTATTGAATGGTAACCGGTTTATCGGGACTGGCAAGCAGTTGCTTAAACATGTCGCGGATGCTTGTTTCGCCTTTCCTGGTTAGTCTTTCAATATCTTTACCTCCCATCATTTCTTCAGGAGTATATCCGAGGATCTTTGTCACAGAGGGACTTTCATAAGTCATTACCATATTCTCATCGTATATTGAGATAATTTCAGATGCATTCTCGAGCAAGGAGTGAAGTCTTTTTTGTGCATTCTCCACTTCGATAATCTTGGCCTCAAGCTGTTCATTTGATTTTTTTAGCTCTTCCTGTGTAGCCCGCATATCTTCAGCATTTTTTCTTAATTGTTCTTCGTTCTCCTGAAGCTCAATAGTCATCTGCTGAGATTCTCTTAATAACTGTTCTGTTTTCTGATTTACTTTCAGGTTAAATACTGTACGGGCGATTATTTCTCCAAGTTCTTTTAAATACCTTATAGTAAGCTCCGGAATTTCAGGTTCAATTGATGCAAATTCAAGGACACCCTGAAGTTTTTCTTCGGTAATCAGGGGTACAAGCAAAATACTCTGGGGTTTCTGATCCCCGAGAATCCCGGAAGTGATAGTCGCAAAATCCTCGGGAATTTCTGTACGATATATACTATCCATCTCATAGGCACATTGGCCAATTAATCCATATCCGAGCTTGAATTCCTGGCTGACATATTTTCTGCGGTTATATCCGTAAGTAGCAAGATTTTTAAGTGTTTTCTTTTCTTCATCGTATAAATATAACGCCCCCTGAATTACCTTAATATATTTCACCAAATCATGAACCACCTGAATGGCCAATTCTTCAATTTTATTATTTAATCTGAGTATGTTGGATATAATCTCTTTTCCTTCAGCGATCCAGCTTTGTTCTGACTCTTTTTTGTAGTTAGATAATAAATTATTACGCATCAATAACAAAGAATTAGCCAGGATATCATTATTTGTTGCTATTTCCAGTTTGGCTTCGTAATTACCTTCTCCAATCTGTTTGGCAAAATCGGCCATTTTATCCAGTCTGGCATCCCTTTCTTTTATTTTTGCATCGAAGATTTGTTTTTCTTTTTCTCTTCTCCGGTTTATAATATAAATTGAAATAACTGTAACTAAAGGTATAAGGTCTATCATCCATAGTGCCGGATTATTTTTATGTATCTGAATAATTCCTGAGAATGATATAAATAATTTATGAGTAATAATATCAATAGTCCATGCGATGAGGGTGACAAGTAATCCGGCAAGAAATCCTGTTACAATTATCTTTGATGTATAAGACGACTTATATTTTATTTCCTGGATCTTTTCAGACATATATTTTATAATATGTGTTACTTACTAAGTTTATTTATTTTGTCTCCTAATTTTTTTGATAACTCTTTGAATACTTTTTGTTCTGTTTCATTTATTTCTTTGAATGTCCCAAGTTCCATTACTGCTATAGAAGAATTTTTGTTGATTATCGGAACCATAATAATATGTTTAGGCAGACTTTTGCCCAGTCCTGATTCAACGGCATAGTATTTATCGGGGATCTCATTAATAATCATTATTTCTTTATTCTTTGCTGCCTGTCCGGGCAGTGTTTCGCCAGCTTTAAAGTCTTTAGGTTTTTTATCACCGGTAAATGAATATTCCCCTGCAACTGTAAACAGATTTGACTTTTTTGTTTTTGCATAGAATAATGCCTGGACTATTTCAATTTCTTTTGATATATTAGAAAGAAGCTTTTCAGCAAAAGACTTTAGAGTTTTCAAATTCTGGGAGGCGGGTATTATTTTTTTTACAATTTCGCTGATATTTTCTTCTTTTTTATCTGCTATCTCTTTTTTTACATCTTTTTTTTCAAATTCTGCAATTATTCCTGCTCTCTCTTTTTCAACTATTGTTTTTATATGCTCATCAATTTTAGTTTTATCCGATAATTTATAGCTGGTAATAAACATTAATATAGCAATTATTAAAATTAGAATAACAGAAATTGCCAGTATGCTTTTATTGTTAATAAGTTCTCCCTTTAATGCTGAATTCCAAGTACTAACAGATAATACCAATAACACAATAAGTAATGTTATAAACAAAATTATTGTATAAATTCTATATTTTTTAATATTATGCATCAGGTTAACATAGTTTTAATAAAAACCGGATAATTAAATCGCTGGTATACACATAGTCCACCTTAGTTAATTGTAATGCTGACTGGGTCATAGTCTTAACTTCACATTCCTCAGGATCCTGGACTATAGTGACACCTCCGTTGTCATGTACTTTTTTTAATCCATAAGCACCATCTTTATTTGCTCCGGAAAGTATTATTCCTATCAATTTGTTTCTATATGCATTGGCTGCAGTAATAAATGACAGATCTATAGATGGTCTGGAATGATTTATAGGATCCTCAGTTGATAAAGCTATTCTATTTGCCAGTTCAATGTACATATGATAATTTGCGGGAGCAAGAAATGCTTTGCCAGGCATAAGCTTATCTTTATCAAATGGTTCTTCTATTGGAATGTTTGATTTTAAAGATAGTGCTTCAACAAATCCTGATCTTACATGTTTTAACCTGTGCAAACATAATAATACAGGCATGGGGAATGTTTTAGGCAATGAATTAAGTATCTTAGTAACTACCTGAAAACTTCCTGCAGAACCTCCTATTATTGTAGCTCCATAGTTCATACTATTTTACTGATATTTTTCTTTTATAAACACCTTCTAATTCATTTACCGGCTCAAACTCATTATTGGAATTCATGTTTTTAATTTTCTCTTTTATACCCAGTATTAAATAGCCGGATGCTGACAGGCTATCATGCATAATCTGCAATATTTTCTCCTGCAGTGATGGATTAAAATAAATCAAACTATTCCGGAACAGTATTAATTTGGTATTCATTGGTGAATTATCAAAGTTAATATTTTGTTTTTGAAATTCTACGTCCTTAATTAAGGATGTATCTGTAAATGCATAATATCTATCGAGTCTATAGTAATCTGAAAAATCCCTGTCTCCTTTAAACCTTATATAATTTTCTGCTGAAACTTCAATCTTTTTTAATTCACATCTTCCCTCTTTTATATATTCTATACTTTTGTCGCTGATGCTTGAAGAAATAATCTGGACTTTATCGAGGATGTTTATTTCTTTAAGCAGTATTGCCAGGGAGTATAATTCTCCTCCTGACACACTATTTGGGAACCATATTTTAAATCTGTTTAAATTTTTATCATTAATACCTTTAAATAATTCGTCTCTTAGCCATCTCCACAATGATGGATCCCTGAACATCTCGGTTGAGGGCACAGATATTTCATGTAAAAATATATCAAAAAAATCCTTATTGTTTTTTAATTTTTTTAACAGACTTTCTACACTGCTCAAATTATTCTTTATAATAATTTTTTCCAGCCTATGCTTAAATGAGGTAAGAGCATAATCCGAAAAATCATAGCCATATTTGCTTAATATATTTTTAATTATTTCTCTAATATCGACAATTCCTAATTCAGTCATATTATTTTCCGGTTGAGCTCTTTAAAAGTTATATTCTAATAATCAATACTATAGCAATTTCCCTGTTTTTTAAATCAAATTTAAATATTTATTTTTCATTTTTTTTGGCTTCTGCGGCACTAATATCTATTATTATATTTAGAAATTTAACTGGCACATTATCTTTATTTAATACGGGTGATAAGTTATGGATTAGTATATATTCCTTGGTTGTCCCGACTTTTATCTTTTCAATTATTCTTTGCCGGTTGCCTTTTTTCAGGTTATCCCACAGGCTGGCAGGTATTTTTGTTTTTGAATACTGTGAAGTAAGCTCCGAATGTTTCCTGCCGATTACATCTTTTCTGGTTCTGCCCAGGAACATTAGAAATTTTTCATTGATATTTGAAATATAACCGTCCAGGTCGTACTCAACAATAAAGACAGACTCTTCAAAAGCACTTATTATTCCTTTGTATTCCTCTTCTCTTCTTACCGATTCTTCCTGTGTTGCTTTCAGTTCTTCCATATTTTGTCTCATTTCTTCTTCCTGTTCGAGCATTTCCTGTGCCTGAAGCTGGGATTTAGCCAGCAGTTGAGAAGTCTTTTCGTTATTGCTTGCAGCGGTAACTGTTGAAGCCAGGCTTGATGCCACCTGTTCCCCGAATTCTATTTCGTGTTTCTGAAATTCATTAAGTGATGCAACTTCTATTACGCCCAGTACATTTTCTTCCTGAATTAAAGGAATAAGAATTATGTTGTTGGGGGGTGTATCTCCCAGTCCGGAAGTAATGGAGATATATTTTTCAGGAATATCTGACATCACAATTGTTTTCTTTTCAATAGCACAGGTCCCAACAAGACCTTCACCAAGCATAATCTCATTATCAATATATTTTTTCCTGTTATAGGCAAAAGCTGAGATCAATTTGAGTGTTTTGTTTTCTTCATCAGTATTCTTTACAAGGAACAATCCTCCCTGAATCGCATCAAGATATTTTACTATTTCCTTTATGAAAATATCCGACAGTTTTTCAATATTTTCATTATTTAATCTAAGAATTTCGGAAAATTTTGCCAGTCCCTCATTTATATATCTTCTTCTGGCATTCTCTTCATTATATTTTTTTTGTTCTTCAGCGGAACTTTGAAGATTTTTCTGTAGCTGCTCTAATTCTTTACCCAATACATCGTCTTCACTTATAACATCAATTTTTGAATCCAGGTGCCCTTTATTCAATTCATGGGCATATCTCATTTTTGCTTTGTAATTTTCAGCCAGATTATTAATTGACTCTGAGACCATAGAGATTTCATTATTCACCTTTAATTCTATTTTTTTATCAGGTAATTTGCCTTTTACAAGCTGTGGCAGGTATTTCAATATTTCAGTCAACGGGTGAAATATACATAATCTGAACATTTTCTGCACGATCAGTACAAATCCAGCAAGCAAAACAGCAATAATCAACAGGAGAATGATATAGAGGCTGGTTTGGCGGGCATTAATTTTCTTTTCGAGCATAAGAGCCAGTCCGGATACAGAATTATCCAGGTCAAGATATGAATTATTAAGATTAAAGATAATTCCTGTTTCAGGATTAAGTCCTATCCTTTTATCGATATCCAGAAGTTGTTTCGCTGATTCTAGGTATTTATGCATGTCATCAGTAATATCAGGTATTTCCAAGTCTTCATTTTCAGAAAGTAAGAGTGAACTTTGTATATCATTTGACAGGTAAGACAATTCATCAATCAGTTTTGGATTTTTGGTAAGCAAGTATTCTTTTTCAAGACTCTTTAATTTTATAATATTGGCATATACAGGCTGATCTGCAAATGCTGACAGTTTATTTTCAATAAGTGTGCTTAAATTTTGCCAGTCCCTTACAAGTCCGGCTGATTCATGTCCTTTTTCTTTATATGCAAGTGCCAGTTCAACAAAGCTTTCAGAATAGTGTTTCAGGCTTTCCCTGACGAGCTGAATCTGCTCTTCTGCTTTGTTGTCATTCTGCATGATTTTTAGTTCAGAAAGGGAGTCAATTATTACTGAAAGATCATTATTCACCGAGCGGAATTTCTTTTCGAAGGGAGTATCATCAGATATATATAGTTCTGATTTTCTGCCGAAATTGAGCAGTAGATCCTGCTCCGTATTCCTTAATATAATGATGCTCTTTTCAATATTTTGGATGTCAGTAGTAATATTTCCAAGATTATTTGTATTGTATTGGTAAAATACTGAAAAGCCGACTAATACAGCCGTGAAAAGTATTATCATGAATGTTAATGAAAGTATTCTGGTTTTTAACGAGTTGAATTTTATATTCATAATGATTTGAGGTTAAGGGCTCATTAATCTTAAATAATTAAAATTATTTGTTAATTTTTAATTTTTATAATACCCATGTCCTTTTTTTTGGTATTTTATTGAATGACTGCCGAGTATAGTCTCATGCAATCCTAAAATCAGGCATCCGTCATCATAAAGGTTCTTGTGAAACAGGTCAAATACTTTACTTTGCAAATTATAGTTGAAATATATAATAACGTTTCGGCATAGAATGATATCAAATTTTACATACAGGGTATTGTTTTCGGTGACTAAATCATGTCTTTTAAAAATGGGTTTTTCTTTTAAGAAATCATTCATTTTAATCAGATCACTGGCCTTGTCGATTTGAAAGTATTTTTCATAGGGAACATCGATATATTCTTCATAGTTATATGGATTTTCTTTAATTACTTTATCAAAGTTATCAAGATAACCTATATTAAATCTGTACTTATACTCGCCTATTCTGGCTGAATCGAGGACATCGGAATTAATATCGGTAGCATAGATTTTTGCCCTGTCGAAAATTTCCAGTTCATTTAACAAAATAAGCATTGAGTATACTTCCTGTCCACTGGAACAACCGGCATGCCATATGTTAATAATGGAATTGTTTTTTAATTTTGGCAGAATGGCATATCTAACTGCCTGCCATACCTGGGGATCTCTAAACAATTCTGTGGTATTGACAGTAATTTCTTTAACTACTTTTTCAACAAACTCATGACTGTTCTTTATCTTGGATATTAGTGTGCTGAGGTTTATATTGTTATCAGAAAGTACTTTGCCAAGCCTTCGTTTTAAAGATTTTTCAGAATATTGGCTGAAATCGTATTTTGATGAGTACTTTATAGCATTTAAAAAAAGTTGATAATCCTGATCTGTTATGGTCATACATCATATATTATATCAGACTACACTGTTTCTGCTTGTTTTGAATTGTAATATTAAATCTATTAAAAGTTCATGAATATTTAAAGCAAAATTCAAAATATTTGATAATTCATAACCAAAAGAACGAGGTTTAAATGTAATAAAAATTACTTTAGGATATAAAAAATAATTTTGCTCATAATGCCATTTAATAAATATAATATTTGAGGAATAATCTATAAAAAAACAGGGGAGCAGGTATTTATTCAGTAATTTGATATATCAGATATCTTTTTAACAAACGCTTCCTTATAACCTGCATTTTTCAGGATTTTGAGTCCGGCGACAGCTGAATCATATGAAGGGTATTCATCATATGTATAACGGAATATTTTGTCCGATCCATAACTAACCTTTATGTTCTTTAAGTTTTTGAAATAAGTGAGTTGGACAGGATTTTTCAGGGCCATTATCTGAATAGTGTAATAATCTTTGATCTGCCTTATATCATGGTCATTTTTATAAACGGACAGGTACTGGTTCAGATCAAGTTTTCTGACAAAAGCATTTTCATATCCCAATTTTTTTATCCTGCTTAACTCCGACTTTGTCAGGTCAATATCATCAAATTGTCCTGTTAAATACCTGTAATAACCGTCATTGCCAATTTGAATATTTATTCCGGAGATATTGCCAAAAAAGTCAGTCCGCACCGGTTTTTTCAGTGCCATGATCTGTATAGTATACAATAACTTATGCTCTGATGTTTCTTCATAATACATTGACTGGTTATCAGGCTGGGCGTAAGTTACATTGTTTTCTTCAGGAGCAACATCATATATTTCAACTGCCGTTTCCGGTTCTGTAATATCCGGTTCTGTAATAT
>CAZOLY010000060.1:0-9268 GCA_964580815.1 uncultured Bacteroidales bacterium | reverse complement strand
TCCGGTTCTGTAATATCCGGTTCTGTAATATTGGCTACTATTATTTCCTCCTCCTTTTTTTCCAGTTTAGGATTTATTTCAATTACCTGCTGGCTGAAATCGCTGTTTATTGCCAGTTCCTTAACCTGCGGCAGATACATGTCTTTTGTAAATATAACTTCATAGTTGCCGGCCGTAATGTCATACTGATAATCACCTGCCAGCGGGTTGGGATATATAACATCGACAGTATCCATTTTATCGGTATCGATAAGTACTATCCGGCAATCTCCAAAATATGAAAAGTCATTCTGCAGGGCCAGTGATCCTTTAAGCACGATTTTTTTCAGGTTTTTATCTGAGAATATTTCCATGCGATATATATCATAATCACCGACATCATCTTCCCGGGGCAAGGAGCTGTATGCGAATATTCCATCATTTAGAGGCCTGAAATAGACATTATCATCAGTAGTATTTATAGGATATCCCATATTGGTTGGCTCAGCCCAGTTATTCGAAGCGTCTTTGACCGACTTAAAAACGTCATAACCACCAATAGAAGAATGTCCTTCCGAGCAAAAATAAAGGATTTTCTCATCATGAGAAATAATAGGCATTATTTCGTTTAAATATGTATTTATGGTACTACCCAGATTTTCAGGATTGCCCCATTTACCCTTTGAATTCTTGACTGATTTATATATATCCAATCCTCCATAACCTCCTTTCCTGTCGCTGACAAAATATAATTCATTGCCGCCGGCTGATTCGAATGCATGTGAGTTCCATGATTTTGAATTAATCGGGCTTTTTAATTTCTTCATTTTAGTCCACCTGTTATTTTCCAGGGTTGAATAGCTGATAGTGCTTGAAAAATAATTTTTAACTGAAAAATATATCCTGGTTTTATCACTTGATATTGAAGAGGGGTAGCTGTCATTAAATGAACCGATGGCATTATTAATATTAACCGGCTTTGTCCATTTACCACCTTCGTTCCTGGTAATATATACAATATTACTTTTTTCTTTCGACTCAAGGTAAACCAGGAGAGATTCATCATCTGAGATAACAGGAAAAATTTCCGAAGATTCTGAATTTATTGGTGCTCCCAGTTTTTCAAGATCAACAGACACCGGATTGCTCATAAAGGTTTTTGCATAGCCGCATGCCTTAATCTGGTCATTAACATATTTTATTCTTGATTTATCACTTGCATAATGCAGGTATTTATTGTAGTAATACAGGGCATTATCGAGATCCTCGTTAAGATGGTAAGCTTTTGCAATTAAGAAATATGTTTCTGTTGGGGTACTTGTCTCAGCGAAATTACCTTCCTTGAAATTTTCGGAAACGCTCTTTACTGCAACTTCCAAATAGGGGAGAGCGGTTTTTTTTAAATCGGGTAAGTTTAAAAGGCATTGGCCAACTCTGTAATTATACAATGCATTATCAGGATCTCTGTCAAGCAATTGTTTATATAATTTTAATGCTGTTTCATAGTCATTTAGCTGAAGAGCATAATCAGCTTCAAAGAATTTGTTTCTTGTACTGCTCTGACTTGTGGCAGGCAAATGATAAAACAGAAAAGAACATATTATCAAACATTGGATTAACTTTTTGATACATGTCATAATTATCTGTCTTTTTATAAAGGTAGCAAAAATATTCATTGTTATTTCTTTATGAATGGCAGGGTAAAGTAGAATATAGAGCCTTTTTCAGGAACTGATTCCACCCATATTTCCCCTCCCAGCATTTTTATTAGTTCTTTAGAAATTGACAGGCCCAGACCCGCACCTCCGTATTTTCTGCTTAGTGATTCATCTGCCTGCCTGAACCGGGCAAAAATAATATCGTGCTTGCTTTTGTGTATTCCTATTCCGGTATCCTTAACAAAGAATTGAATAAATCGGTCTTCTATGATCTTGTAGCCAAATTCAATGGATCCTTTATTAGTGAATTTCACTGCATTTGATAACAGGTTCGTTAATGCTTTCCGTAGTTTAAAATCGTCTGTATTTATAATACTGTTTTCATCGGGCAGTTCCATATTTAATTTAAGCCTGACATTTTTTTTGCCTTTATTTTTTAATTCAGTGCTATAATTGTTAAGTAGTATTTTAAGCAGCTCGTTCAGACAAAATTTTTTTGAGATAATGGTTACATGTCCGGAATCAATCTTTGATATATCAATAATATCATTTATTAAATCCAGGAGTTGTTTCCCGCTAAATAGTATGAGATCAAGAAACTTGGCTTTTTTTTCTGCCGGCAGGTTATTATTTTTCAAGAATTGTGAGAATCCGAGAATTCCATTTAATGGGGTTCTTATTTCGTGTGACATATTTGCAAGGAAGGCCGTTTTAAGTTTATCTGCCCTTTCAGCCTCAATTTTTGCCCTTCGCAGCTGTTTTTTTTCTTTTATTGATCTTGTGATATCTCTTCCAATGCCCATAATACCGATAATGTTTCCCTGATTATCTTTTAGCGGTACTTTTGTCGTTGAGTAGTAGAGAATTCCTTTGGTTTCATCCAGCACTTTTTCAATTATATTAATTTTTGGGATCCCCGTCTTTATTATTTCCTGTTCATCGTTATAGAATTTCTGAGCCATTTTAGAAGGGTAGAAGTTGAAATCCGTTTTCCCTATAAGCTCATCCGGGGTTTTTACACCCATAAGGGAAGCGACCCATTTGTTGGCAAGCAGAAAACGGCTGCTCTCATCTTTTACGAAAATATTGTCAGGTATATTGTTTATAAGGTTTGGCAACAGGTTAATTTCGTATGAATATTTGAACTCGGCTTCTTTTAATTCTGTAATATCCTGAACCTGGATAATTGATGAGTATTCTTTGTTTTCAGAGCTATTAATGAGAGAAATATTTACTCTTGCCCAGAAATATGTTCTGTCTTTTCGCTGGATCCTGATTTCTGTTATTTTGTTGACAGGATTATCGGGGTCAGATAAATGTTTGATCTCTTTTAAATCGAGTTCATCAGTTAATGATTCTATGCTAATGTTTTTAATTTCATCATTTGAGTATTGTAACAGGTCTAAAAATGTCTTATTAGCAGCGGTAATATATCCGTCTGCAGATATTATTGCAATTCCCAGTAATGAATTTTTAAATATGCCATTAAAAAAAAGATCCAGAGATTTGCTATCTAACTCAGGAGTCTCTTTTTTATAACCTGGTTTTTTCAATTTTAAATGAATATACTTACTAATTTATAAAAATTAGGTGTAAAAAGAAATGGTATACTGGTTAATAAGTTATGCCAATATTAAGAATTTCGATTATGCAGAATCCGGCAGGCTGGATTGGTATTTGGATATGCTGATCAAAGATTAAAAAGAAAGAATGTTTATTGTTTTTTATGATGTAAAGAAAGATTCAAGGGATTTGCGGGTGCATATTTATAATTTTTGTGCAGGCAATTTAAATGTAAATTCGCTACCTTTTTCAAATGTAGTGTTTACCCATATTTCGCCTCCATTTTTCTTTACAAATTCTTTACACAGTATTAATCCCAATCCTGTCCCTGTTTCATCGTTAGTGCCTTTTGTTGAAAAATTCTCATCAATTCGGAATAACTTTTCTATATTTTCTTCTTTAATACCGATGCCTGTATCAGAGACTGTGACTTCAATATATTTATCTCTTTTTTTAGATGTTATCTCGATTTTTCCACCCGGCTCAGAGTATTTTATAGCATTTGACAGCAGGTTTCTAATAACGGCATTTATCATATTAGAATCGGCATAAGCTGTGACATTTTTATCAATCTTATTGATTAGTTCCAGTTTTTTGTTAGATGCATTATTATAAATAAGATCAATATTATCATTAACCAGTTCAGCGATCCCAATATCTGCAGGAGTCATATCCAGGCGTCCTGTCTGCGAACGCGACCACTCCAGCAGATTCTCCAGCAGCATATATGCATTTTTTGAAGTCTGATATATTATATTAATGAATTCTTTTATACGGCCTTTATCATACTCATTAAAATTGGTAATTAGCAGTTCTGAGAAGCCCAGCAGCGTATTAAAAGGATTTTTTAAATCATGGGCGATGATAGAAAAGAATTTGTCTTTGGTTGCATTCAGCTCTTTAAGCTCTTTGGTGCGGAGCTCAACTTTTTTTTCAAGATTTGTATTCAGCTCTTTTAATTCTGTATTTTGTTTAATGATGGTTTTCTCCTGGTTATAACTTCTTAGAGCCTCTTTGACTGTTAATATGAGATCTTCTTTATCCCATGGTTTTGCGATAAATCTGTACAGGTTTGCTTTGTTAACAGCATTGCTTACTCCTTCAATGCTGGCCTGTCCGGTTAATAAAATGTTCTTCGCATTTGGTATCAGTATATGAATTTTTTCCAGTAATTTATCACCTTTCATCCCGGGCATAATGAAGTCAGCAATTACGACTAGCAGTTCAGTTTTATCTTCAATTAGCTCATTAATTATTTCCATTGCTTCTTCTCCGCTCTCAGCAACCTCGATCATATAGTCACTGTATTCAGATTGAAGCTGTTCTTTAAGGGAATCAAGAACTATAACTTCATCATCAATGCAAAGAATGATATCTCTTTTATTCATTTTTTCTTAGTCCTGATTTGATTATTCTAAATAATTCATCCTCTGACCAGGGTTTATTTATCACTGCAAACAATCTGATACAATAATAAGAATTTTTATCTCATCTTCCAGCAATTATTCAATTAATTCCAGACCTTCCTCACTATTTCCTGCTATTTCATATATATAATCATTCCCAAAATATTTTTTCAGTTATTCTTTAAGCAGAATAGCGGGGCTTGCCATAATAATTATAATTATTTTAAAGGTAATTCAATAGTAAATTCGGTGCCTTTCCCAAGTTCACTTTTAAATGTAATAAGACCGTCATGTTTTTCTATTATTTTTTTAACTATATCCAGGCCCATCCCACTTCCTTCTCCCTGTTTTTTAGTAGTAAAAAAAGGTTCAAATATCTTGTCCTGGATATCAGGTTCAATCCCACATCCATTATCCGCAATACATACAGTAACGGATTCTCCTTTGTTTCTTGCACTTATTTTAAGAGTTCCGTTATTGTTCATAGCATAAATGGCGTTGTGTATCAGGTTAGTCCAGACCTGGTTCATTTCGTCCTGATAACAACTTACTTCAGGCAGTTTTTCATAGTCCTTAATAACTTCAACACCTTGTTTCAGCTGGTTATGATATAAGGTCAGGACGGTTTCGATTCCGTCAATTATATCAGTCGGCACTTTCTGTTCCTCAATATCGCGGTGCACATATTTCTTAAGAGCAAATACAACTTTTGTAGCTTTTTCAACAGCCAGCAAAATTGTATATGCATTTTTTTGAATTGATGCAAAATTTTTGGCAGAATTTAAAATTTCCAGGGATTTCTTGTCTTTAAAAAAGTCAATTAGTTCGTTATATTTTTCAAATATATGCAGATAGATAAAAATATCGGCCACAATATTTGGAGAATCGACGCCTCTTTCGCTAAGGGCTTTTGCAATTTCCCTCCTGTATTTTCTCTTTTCTCTTGAGGAGAGATCGGGTACTCCACGATTTGCCAAATCAAGAATCTTTATGAACAGTTTAAGCTCTTCAGTTGTATATTTTGTTATAAGTGTAGGTACTTCATCCAAAGCCTTATCCAGGGAATCATTAAGATTACCTATTGATGCCTTGATAGCACCCAGGGGAGTATTTATCTCATGGGCAACCCCGGCTATCAGCTGGCCTAAAGCAGCCATTTTTTCAGACTGGACCAGCTGTTCCTGTGTGACGGTCAAATTATCTATTAATGCTTCAAGATTTTCTTTTTGATTAATAAGTTCTTCATTTATATAACGAATTTCTTCTTCAACTCGTTTTCTTTCTGTTATATCACGTGCAATGGCAATAGCCACATTTCTGTTTTGTATTTTAAAATTATGATTACTTATCTCAACATTTATGAGAGTCCCGTCCTTTGCTTCCCATATTCTCTCAAATTTTGAGTTTTCCTTAAGTTGATTTTCCGTGGAGGCATCATCATGGAACTCAACGGCGGTCAAATCAGCCGGAGACATCCTGATTAGTTCCTCCTGCGAATACCCGAGTTTTTGGGCTGTATAATCATTAACTTCAAGGAATTTCAACGGCCGGGCCTTATCATCTATTTCATAAAGAAAAATAAAGTCTGATGCTTTATTAAAAAGCAGTCTGTACTTTTCTTCCTGTTCTTTTATTAAATCTTCAGCTATTTTGCCTTTAGTAATATCTTGTGCTATACCTTCAATTGATGCCAGGTTATTGTCTTCATCAAAAATGGGGACTTCGGAAATTTCAAGAGTATGGGGCTTACCCCTTTTTGAAAATAGCTCAACAGTGAATTTTGGCTGCTGTATACCTTCAAGGGATTTTCTTTCGTATTCCCTGGCTTTTTCATTAACAGGATTATCAGTAAGCAGGCTATCCTTTTTTTCTATAAACTCATCTGTATCATACCCGAGAATTGTCTCTACAGAAGGCGAAACAGATAAAAGGTTGCCGGATCCTGATTTGGAGAAGAATATATATTCTTCTTCCAGGTTATCTACCAGCTTTTCGTATTTTTTTCTGCTTTCCTGCAGCGCTTCATAAGCATTCTTAATTTCCTTATTCTGTCTTAGGATTTCCTTCTGGTTTTCTTTTAAACGGTCTGAAAGGGACCTGGTAATTAAACTAATTATTAAGACTGATAATATATAACCGCAGCATATTATAAGCAGGTTAAATGAAAATTGCCCGTTGAATAATCCGGCAATTAAAAAGCAAATAATAATTATTACAAATACTATTGTAATGCCGATTATTAATTTGGTTCTTAATTGCAGGTTTTTCATGGAATTATTTATCGGTTCTACACAATTAAGAAAAGTTTTGTAATATAAAGGTTATATTATTGGTTATGTAATCAGTAATTTCTTAAATAATTAATTTATGATTAAATGTACAAGTATTTAATATTGTTTATTTTCTAATTTAATAATTATTTTTAACTATATCAATAAGTTTTTTGTATGTTGATTATCAGGCAAATAAATAATACTTATAACTAATTGTTATAATACCGGTTTATAAAAAAGAATTAAAATATCGATGAAAAATAACAAACTTCTTTTATAGAAAGGAAAAAATCTTTATCTTTTAAGTTAAGAAATTTAGAATATAGGATGGAAAAATTTTCGCTATGCTAAGAACATTGTTTGTATTAATATTCTGCATCCACATATTTTACGTTATCGGAAATGACCGGGAATATTCGCTATATAAAAGTTCTTGCGGTATTCCGGACAATATGCTTGAGAATGATACAAGCTTAAAATTTTGTATTAACGGACAGGTGCTTAGTATATTTAATGAACCTGTTGACAGTATTGTAGTTATAGCGGAATTGCCTGACTTTAAAGATTCTGTATGCAGCGACGTTAACGGATTTTACAAAATTTGTGTGCCAAATGAAAAGAGCCGGAGAGCACAGAAAATGATGTTACGTTTTATTAAAGAAGATTATAAACCATTTGATACAACATTTTATTATTCATACCGTGATAAAGATATATATTTCGAAGTTAAATTAATCCCGAAGTATAAGATACTGGTAAAAGGCAGAGTCATTGCAGGTAATATGCCCATAGAAAATGTCGAGGTTATTATTTCGCATAATAAAAAAGATTATAGAGTCAAAACGCTGGATTGTTATTATGATGATGAGAATTACTGGAATTGTCTTTACCAGGGTATGTTTAAACATGAAATTATAACTGATGATCCTGATGATTCTGTCTATCTTTATTTTTCAAAACCAGGATTTAGATCAATGGAATATAAATTTAGATTTGCAGATTATACGGGAGAGCTGGTTAAATACAAAATGATTTATGCTGACAGCATTCCCGGACTGCCGGACAACAGTTTTAATTTAAAGCTGGCATATCCTTTGAGCTCAGAATCGGGATGGTTTTTAGGATTGTCTTATTACAGGTTACTTAAAACAGGAAATTTTAAGAGGTTAGCTCCTGGTATTGAAGTCTCTATGGTAACTCTGAATGAGAGTATAGATTATGTTACTTTTTCAGGACTGGAGACTTCTTATGACACCACATATATAACAGGTATGGCAGGGCCCTCACTTTTATTTTATTTGACCAAACCATATATAAGAAGGTTTTGTACATATTTAGGCAGTACATTTGCTCTGAGTTTTAACCAGGCTGAATTTATATATCAGCCATTTGCAGGAGTAAGATTTTTTCTGGATATGAATAAGTCCGTTAGTATTGATATAAGATATCTGAAATATAGTTTCGATGCAAAAAGATACAGGTTTAACTTCCTGGGAAATGCTGACAGTTATTTTATTAATAAGTCTGATGAGAGATTGCTAATAAACCTGGGACTTCAGATTTGTTTCTAACATTAATGCAATATTTATATGAAGTTATTAAAATTATTTCCGGTAATTTTTTTAGTACTCTTTTATCAGGGATGTGAGAAGGAGAATGATACGGTGTTAAATGAAGAACTTATTTTTAAGAATAGTTACGAAATAAAAATACCACCTTTCAAATATGCTTTATTGCCGGGAGACTCAATTTATATCAGGGGAGATTTAAGTTTTAATTCAGATATAATTGATACGGTGTCATCAACACCTGTATTGTCATGGGAACCTGTGGAGAGTGAAATTGTATGTGCTGCCATTTTTAAGGAAAGTATTCGGTCTGATAACCATTCAATAACAAATGATACATCGGATATAGTATGGATTTGGCATTCCGGACTTTCTGCCGGAGAAAACGGGTTAGTGAAATTTGAACAGGGAGTCAGTGAAATCGATCCGGTAAAACCCGAGGCCGACCTCAGGGCAGAGCCTCTTAATCAGGGCCAGATATATTATTGGGCAGTATGGGCCTGGGATAATTCAGGGATAGAAATAAATTTTTCAAGCAGGGAATTAAAATTTGTCGTAAAATAATATTATAAAAAGTCCTTTTAATAATAGGCTGTGCATCATGCTATTAAATAATTCATAGTCGAGCTATAAGCCTGTAATTCAGCAATATAATCCACCAGAATATTTTAATCTTTACCTCTTCATAGTTCATCAAATAATGGGTTTTGTTTGTGTAATAAATACCACATTGGCCCGTAATAAATCGTATATAAAAATGAAAAGAATTTTGGGCAACTAAAAAAAACTAACATGAAAACAATAGGGTTAATTTACAGCAA
>CAZOLY010000059.1:0-18240 GCA_964580815.1 uncultured Bacteroidales bacterium | reverse complement strand
GCAGATGCATTTACTAAAGGATATTCGGTAAACAGAATTTATGAGTTCACAAAACTTGATCCCTGGTTTCTCTATAAACTAAAGAACATATTTGATTTGAAAAATATACTGGAAAAATATAACTCACTGGAAGATGTTCCTTTGAATTTTTTCAAAAGGGCAAAGGTTTTCGGCTTTTCGGATTTTCAGATTGCACGATTTGTAATTAAAAGCGTTAATGAGAATATAGAGGAGGGATTGCTGGATGTAAGAGAATACAGAATTAAAAATAATATAATCCCTTTCACAAAACAGATAGATACGCTTGCAGCAGAATACCCGGCCAAAACCAATTATCTTTATCTTACCTACAGTGCATCTGAACATGATCTGGATTATAATGACAGTAATAAATCAATTATTGTTCTGGGTTCAGGGGCATACAGGATAGGGAGCAGTGTCGAATTTGACTGGTGCAGTGTTAATGCTCTTTATTCAATAAATAATGAGGGCTATCGATCGGTAATGATTAATTACAATCCGGAAACAGTAAGTACCGATTATGATATATGTGACAGGCTTTATTTTGATGAGTTGTCGTTCGAACGTGTTTTGGATATTATTGAACTTGAAAAACCCAAAGGTGTTATTATTTCGGTAGGCGGCCAGATACCCAATAACCTTGCAATGAGATTGTACAATCAAAAAGTCAATATTCTGGGTACTTCACCTGTATCGGTTGATAATGCTGAAAACAGGCATAAATTTTCTATGTTGTGTGACAGGTTGAAAATAGATCAGCCAAGATGGAAAGAGTTAACCAGCATTGGGGAAATATATAAATTTGTTGATATTGTCGGATTCCCTGTATTAATACGACCTTCATATGTTCTGTCAGGAGCAGCAATGAATATTGTATCCAATAAGGATGAGATGGAGCATTTTCTGAACGTGGCCGCTAAAATTTCCAGGCAGTATCCCGTGGTTGTATCTGAATTTATTCAACAGGCAAAAGAAATTGAAATAGATGCTGTTGCAAAAAACGGAGAACTTATAGTATATGCTATCAGTGAGCATGTTGAATTTGCAGGTGTGCATTCAGGAGACGCTACAATGGTATTCCCTGCCCAAAAAATATATTTCGAGACCATGCGAAGGATAAAGCGTATCTCAAAGCAAATTTCCGAAGCATTAAAAATAAACGGACCTTTTAATATTCAGTTTCTTGCAAAAGATAATGACATAAAAGTAATCGAATGTAACTTAAGGGCTTCAAGAAGTTTCCCCTTTGTATCAAAGGTCCTGAAAATAAATTTCATTGAGATTGCAACACAAATAATGATGGGCAAGAGTGTCGAAAAACCAAACAAATCAGTGTTTGACCTGGATTATATTGGAATAAAGGCTCCCCAGTTTTCTTTTTCAAGATTATCCAAAGCAGACCCGGTGCTGGGTGTCGATATGGCTTCAACGGGAGAAGTAGGATGTATAGGAGAGAATTATTATGAAGCAATTTTAAAATCTATGATCTCGGTAGGATACGGAATACCAAAGAAGAACATTCTTTTGTCAACGGGACCAATGAGATCCAAAGTCGAATTAATAAATAGTTGCAGACTTCTCGCTGCAAAAGGTTATAATTTATTTGCAACCAGGGGGACAGCGCAGTTTCTTGAAATGAACGGGATTGAAAGTACTGTCCTGCATTGGCCGGATGAGAATAAAAAGCCAAATACACTTGATTATATTAAAAACAAGCTAGTTGACCTTGTGATTAATATTCCGAAAGACCTTAGCTCATCCGAATTAAGTAATGACTATACAATAAGGCGCAGTGCCGTGGATTATAACATTCCCATTATTACCAATGCACGACTGGCAAGTGCGTTCCTATTTGCTGTCTGTAATTTGAAAATTGAGGATATCGCAATAAAAAGCTGGGATGAATACTGATAAAAAATATTACCTTGACAATTATAAAGGTTAAATTACCATATCACTTTAATTGGTTTAATTTTGTGGTAATTTTTTATATTTAGGTTGATATCTGTTCAAAATTTTGATAATTGTCTAGCTATTTAAATAAGGCCGAGAAACTGCTGGTAAGAGAGATCAAAGAGGGAGATCATGAATCCTTCAGGCAGATCTATTATAAGTATTGCGAAAAGGTTTATTTGTTTGCAGCCAGATATATCAATAATTATAGAGAAGCTGAAGAAATAGTCCAGGAGGTCTTTTCCAGGATTTGGGAGCATAGAAAGAATCTTGATGAAAACCGTTCATTTAATGGGTATATATTGACAATTACAAAGAATATAATATTTAATGAGAATAGAAAAAAGGTCAATTTCGACATTTATGCCCAGTATATAATTAATTATATCCAGGGAAATACAAATCAAACAGAAAACCAGGTTATATATGAGAATGTTAAAAGTCTGATAAATAACGAGGTAGAAAAATTTCCTCCCAAGCGCAGGCAGATATATAATATGAGCAGGCACGAAGGATTATCCTATCTTGAAATTGCAAAAAAACTGAATATTTCCGAGAAAACTGTAGAAACTCATCTTCGTCTGGCACTTACCAGGCTTAAAAAAGTTGTGTCCTCAATTATAAATCACAGGTTGTAGATTTATTATTCAATCTATATACTAATTAAGCCCCGGTATTTAATCCGAATAACAGCTGCATTATTTGTTTGTAACTTCGTTACAGCAAAAAATTATGGAATAGATCAATCATATTTAGTAAAAAGTATTTATATTTCGGGGGAAAGTGTATGCTATAGTACATTAATAGAACTATAATTAGAAATAAAGACTACTGCTAAATAAATAATTACAAATATTTCTTAAAAAATAATCAGACTAATTAAGGGTTAATCAGCTTGAGATTGTATATAATATTATGTTAGGTTCCGGTTATTAGGTGGTTGATATAATAAAAGTGATATGAAAACAGGAAAGTCGAATAAACATGTTAAAGATTTGCTGGTTAAGTCTTTGCTCGGGAGATTAACGGAAACCGAGTATAATAATCTCACAAATGATTCTGAAGTTAAGGCTATGATGTTCAGGCAGTGGGAAGAAAACTCAGATATTAAAACAAAAGCAAAATCCCCTGAATACAAAAAAATATTTAATAAGATTATAGAAAATGTAAGAGAAGAATCAAGTAATGGCAAAATAATTGAACTTCAGAAATATAAAGATAAATACCGGAGACTCAAAGAATCATATCTGGTATTTCGAAGCATTGCTTCAGTTATATTCATCGCATTATTTATAGCCGCAGCATTATATATATCAAATACAGCGGGGGAAAAATCATGGTCAGAAATAAGTGCTCCCCGCGGACAGAAATCAAAAGTCATTCTGGAAGACGGGACTATTGCATGGCTTAATTCGGGAAGTACAATCCGGTATGCAAGTAATTATAATAAAAGAAACAGGGAAGTTGAACTGACAGGGGAAGCCTATTTTAATGTAGCAAAAAATAACAGGCTGGCTTTTGTAGTCAAGGCTTCTGAAATAGAAGTTAAGGCTCTGGGCACAAATTTTGATTTGATGGCATATCCTGAAGACGAAACTCTTTCTGTAACACTTGTTGAGGGCAGGGTGGAAATTAATACTCCCAATAATAAAAAAGTTGATCTTTATCCTAATCAAAAAGCCACTTATAACAAATCTGACAATAATCTCATGATTGAGAAAGTTGATCCGGTATTTTCAATATCATGGAAGGATAATGTACTTAAGTTTGATAATGAACCTTTGCCAAATATACTGGCGCATCTTGAAAGATGGTATGATGTTAAGTTTTATTATCCGGAAAATATGCTGAAATCTCAAAGATTTACACTGACTGTTAAAACAGAAAGTTTAAGAGAGGTTTTGGATCTTATTAAGATTTCAACGCCGATAAAATTTAAAATTGAGGTTGATAGTGTTTATATAACTTTAAATAATTAATATATTATTAATCCACAAAACTAAATGCCTATGAGAAAAATACTATTAATTAAAACGCCAGGAAGTACATAAGTATATTTAAACAAAGGTAACAATTGTTATCCGCCTTTAACATTATACCTGGTACTGTGCCAGGCAGAATCTATACGGATAAACTTTTATATAATATTAAAATTATCTGGGAATTTTTAAAGTTATTTACTTAATAATACAATAATGACTAATAAAAGCATGAAACAGAATTTTTTATTAAAACATATTAAAGAGAAACTATCATACAGGAAATTAATGTCAATCCTGGGTTTTTCTTTGATATTGCTGATAGTATTCACGTTAAATACTAATGCAAACATTTTCTCTCGGGATTCAAAGTTTGAATTAAATCTTAATAATGTTACAATAAAAGAAGTACTGAGAGAAATTGAGAGCCAAAGTGATATTACTTTCCTGTATAATAATTCTGACTTGGATGTGTCCAAAATTGTTAGTATTAACGGATTAGACATGGGGATTACAGAAGTGTTAAACAAAATTTTCGGTGATACAAATATTGGATATATTATTAAAGACAAGCAGATTATTCTAATTAACAAGGAGTCCGCAAAACAGGATTCTCTTGTAACAATAAACGGTAAAGTAATTGATGCTGAAAACAATACTGGACTCCCCGGAGTTACTATTGTACAAAAGGGCACAACTAACGGTACAATATCTGATTTTAACGGAAATTATTCAATTACAGTTTCAAAGAACAGTACAATTTCCTTCTCTTATGTCGGATATGTCACTGAGGATATTATGGCAGGGCAAACTAAATCAATAGATATAAATATGGTCCCTGACATTTTAAGTCTTAGCGAGGTTGTCGTAATCGGTTACGGAGTGGTTGCAAAGAAAGACTTGACAGGTGCGGTAACCAAGATTGATGAAGAAGACCTGGCCAAAACACCCGGCACGAATATTAATGAAGCTCTTCAGGGAAAAGCTGCCGGTGTGAATATTGTAACAAATTCGGGTGCTCCTGGAGCCGGACTAACAGTGAGGATCAGGGGTATTGGTACAACAACCAACGCAGATCCTCTTTATGTAGTTGACGGTATACAGATGACTCCCGATGAGATGAACTTCCTTGATCCTGAGGATATTGAAAACTTTTCAATACTTAAGGATGCATCAGCAACGGCTATTTATGGTTCAAAGGGTGCAAATGGAGTGATATTGATAGATACCAAAAAGGGTAAGGTCGGAGTTCCCCGTTTTAATTTCAGATATTATTTTGGTATTCAGAGGAATACAAAGACCTTTGATATGATGAATGCCGATGAGTTTGTGGAAACATGGAATCAACTGGCATCAAGATCTGCCCAGATTGATACTGCCACATATAAAGAAAATTATGCCAACACAAACTGGTTTGATGAGGTTTTTAGAATTGCTCCAATGCAGGATTATTACCTTTCCGTATCGGGGGGGAATGAAAATTCCACATAAACGGTCAGCGGAAGTTACCTGAAACAGGATGGTATTATAATTAATTCAGGTTTCAAAAGGCTTAACCTGAGACTTAATTCCTCACACAAAATAAAGAACAGACTAGTCATAAGTGAGAAAATCTTACTTAACAGGGGAGAAACGAAAGGAATACCGGAAAATAACGAGTATGCCAGTGTCGTGGCAAATGCCATACTGACAGACCCCCTGTCATCTCCCTATATTACTCTTACTGACGGCACAACCAATTGGGGGCCGACAATATTTTCGAATTACAGAAATCCGGTTTCTATGGCTGAGCTCGAAAACAAGACTGAAACCCATAACAGGTTGATTGGAAATTTGTTTGCAGAGCTTGAATTAATAAAGGGATTGAAAGTAAAATCAAGCGTAGGTGTTAACTTTGATTATACTTCCTATTATGATTTTGATGAAACATATTATGTAGAACCTACGGATCAGCTTGTACAATCTGTACTTGAGAAACAACTGGAGGAATACTTTTACTGGAACTGGGAAAATACCCTGACATATTCAAAAGTGTTCGGAAATCATTCTGTTAATTTTCTTGCAGGTTTAACTGCTGAAGATGAAAAATACGAATATTTAAATGGACTAAACAGGGCAGGCCCCGGACTGGAAAATGAAGTTCCTGAGCTCAGGTATTTTCTTTATTACTCTGACGATGCCGCCGACCTTATAGATGGCAATGCAAGTGAAAACTCGATGGTCTCGTACCTTGGCAGGTTAAATTACAGTTATAAAGACAAATGGCTGGGAACAGTCTCTGTACGACGTGACGGCTCATCCAAATTCGGGACCAAGTATGAGAAAAATGCTTTTAATAAAGGCCACTGGGGGACCTTCCCTTCTGCTGCCGTGGCATATAAAATATCCAACGAACCTTTCTTTTCTAACGTGCCCGTCATTAGCAGCTTAAAGTTGCGCATAGGCTGGGGACAAACGGGTAACCAGAATATCGGTAACTATAGGTTCGTATCAAGTATCGATCCCGGACGGTTAAGGTATGTTTTCAACAAGGCACAGGATAGCATTTCGGTCGGAGCTTTCCCATACTATGGAGCTAATGAAGCTATTCACTGGGAAACAGTTGAACAGACAAATTTTGGCTTTGACGCAGGGCTTTTTGAGAACAAACTTTTGCTATCAGCTGAATATTATATTAAAAAGACCAAAGAAATGCTTGTCCAGGTTCCTATACCTAATATCGCAGGTATACCTGAGGCACCTTACCAGAACATAGGAGAAATTCGTAACAATGGAATAGAACTTGTAGTCGGGTACAGGAAAAAGGAAGGTAGTTTCAATTATAATATTGACTTTAATATTGCCTACCAGCAAAATGAAGTTGTTGATCTTGGAGAGGAAGGTAATTATATTGAAGCCGGTACTTTTGGTGACCAGGATGATATTTTTACAATTACAAAGAAAGGATTACCGGTAGGTGCTTTCTACGGGTATAAGACTGACGGATTATTCCAGACCTATGAAGAAATTAACCAGACCAGCCAGTACAGGGCTCAACCGGGTGATGTACGCTTTGTTGACGTCAATGAGGATGGAAGGATAGACCAGAATGACAGGGTTATGATTGGTAATCCTCATCCCGATTTTATTTTTGGCTTATCAACACAGTTTTATTATAAGAATTTCGACCTGTCATTATTCTTCCAGGGAACTTATGGAAATGAAATATTCTTTCCTATGATGAGGTGGACTCATGATCCTTCAGCAAATGGAAGAAACTGGCATCGTGATATACTGGACGCATGGAGGGCCCCGGTTATTGACGAAACAACAGGTGAAGTAATTGATCCCGGAAACACTGATACTGATATACCGTTTCTCGGAGTGGGACAGAATGATAATATGCGCTGGTCCGACAGGATGGTGTTTGACGGTTCTTATCTGAGGCTTAAAACGCTTGAGTTGGGTTATAGTGTGCCTAAAAATATTCTTAACTTTATCAAAATTGATAATTTAAGAATATATGTTAATGCAAAGAATCTCCTTACTCTTACCAAGTATATAGGCTTTGATCCTGAAATAGGAAGGACAGGGCAGGAAGAAGCTCAGACAAGCGGAGCGCGGACAAGGAGACAAAGAGAGGCCAGGCAATTGCTTTACGGAGTTGATTACGGATTATATCCTCCGGCACAAAGTTTTCTGGCAGGTATACAATTAGGATTTTAACTTCAAAAAGGAAATGCTATGAAAAAATTAGTTAAAATACAATTTATAACTATTATAGTTGTCAGTTTGTTTATCGCTTGCTCGGAGGATTTTCTGGAAAAGAAACCTTTGGGTATGGAAACAACTGCTACGTTTTACACATCAGCAGATAATGCCTCTCAGGCTGTGACTGCCTGCTATTCGGTTATGATATACAGGGGGTCTTTCAGCAGAAATTACTGGGCATTCACTGACTGTGGTTCTGATGACACTGAAACTGCCGGTGAGATAGGCGGTGTTGACCAGGTCCCTGCACAAAGGATAGACAAGATGGTGCATCTTTCTTCAAATGCTTACTTTTATGAATTCTGGCGTAATATTTATGAAGGTGTCAACAACTGTAATATAGTAATTGAAAAATTGGCCTTACCGGAAGCTAATTTTGATGATAATTTAAAAAGCAGATTTATAGCAGAGGCTAAAGGTCTGAGGGCTATTTACTATTTTTATCTGAATTCGTTATTTGGCGGTGTTCCGCTGATTATCGAGCAGCTAACGCCAGATCAGTATTATACAACTGAAAGAGCATCAATAGCTGAGGTTCTTCACCAGGTTCAGGCTGATTTAACGGAAGTGGCAAATATATTGCCCTCAACATATTCCGCCGGGAATGACGGACGTTTAACAAGTGGCGCAGCCAGGGCATACCTGCTTAAGTCACTCATATTTGAATCGAGCTATGCCAAGAATTATGCAGGGGATGAAAGATTTGCAGGATGTGAGCAGAAATGGGGTCAGGCATGGGATGTTGCACAGCAGATTATCAGTTCGGGCCGTTATATACTTGAGCCTGACTATGCGGATATATGGACGGAAGCAGGTGACGATAGCCAGGAACATATTTTCAGGGTTATAAGCGCTCCTTTGCAGGCTTCAGGTTCCGAATTAATTAATACACCGCTTGTATCGACCGTATTAAATACATACCAGTCATGCAGGGCATACTGGGAAGTAACGGTTGACACTGTTACCCTTGAAAGGGATTCGGTAGCAGTTGACGGTGGCCGTAACGGATGGGGATTAAATGCACCGACTTATGACCTGGCTGCAGAATACGAAGCAGGGGATCCGCGGTTCAAATTATCTGTGACAACAGATCAGGATACTCTTCTAATAGATTTTGGTGCTGATGGAGGCATTCAGCCGCGAAGGGCAGCACCCAGCTATGCAAGTCCGTCCAAGATGAATAATAAAAAATATGATCCGCCGCCAAGCGAATGGGTTATCAATAGTTTCTTCAGGGGTCCTCGTGACATCAAAATGTTCCGCTATGCCGATGTTTTGTTACTGGCAGCTGAAGCCGCACTTGAGCCTTCGGTAAACCAGCCTGATAAGGCCCTTGAGTATGTAAATATGATACGAACCCGTGCAAGAAACAGTGGAAATACAGGTCAGCCTGCAGATCTTACATCTGTTGATCTTTCAGATGTTATACATGAAAGAAGAATAGAATTAGCTATGGAGGCTCACCGTTTTCTTGATATCGTAAGATGGGGCATAGCCTATGACAGATTGAACGGATCGTACAGGGCAACTGATACAATTGGAGGAAAGCCGGGAGAACCAATTCAGTTCGTAAAAGGTAAAAACGAATTCTACCCGATCCCCGAGCAGGAAATAATTTTATCTAAAGGTTCCCTTGTACAAAATCCCGGTTACTAATAAAGATGAAATAGTAATAAAGTTTAAAATATAAGATTATGAAAAAAATGTTTAAATATATCTTTGTACTATGCTTCATAATATTATTTGCGGCTTGTGAGAAGAAAGCTGAAGATCCTGAGATTTCATTATTTGAAGCTGTACCATCGACAATAGTTGCCGGTGAGGCTGTTACTTTCAGGATGCACTTTATAGGTGATTATATTGCACTCTGGGCAGGTAATGAAGGATCAAACTATACCGCCTTTATTGATTCGACAAGCAAACCGCGACCAGATATAGATGAAACAGTCAATAGATTCTTTGATAAAGGGATTTCATTATCAATAACAGATACAAATTATGTATATGTATTGTATACTGAGCCCGGATTATATAACGCTGTTCTGGTTGTTACCAATGTCGGAAAACTTGGAGAAGAATTCAAAAGAACACAGGCAACAGTACAGGTAGAAGTGTTGGAAGCTCCATAATAAAGAACGTTAGTTAAAATCACCCGCTTACTAAACTAAAGTTTAAGGTTAATGAGGCAAGCCCCTTGTAAAGGATTTGGGGCTTGCCTTTTTTTTTAATATTCTATATAACCCTTACCTTGTTTGGTTTTTGCAAATTGAAAAATTACATTTGCAGGCACACCAGTAAAAAATAATGGCATTATATGGGGCATAAAAAAAATAATAAGTTAAAGAAGGGTAAAAGGTCTGCCGGTGAGATTGATCCTAAAAGGAAACGCATATTCTCTCTAATAATGTGGCTTGTCCCTTTTATAATATTATTAATTATTGAGTTGTTCCTTAGAATTTTTCACTACGGAGAAAGCTATAATCTTTTTGTGGATTATGATTTTTATGGCAAGGAATACAGGAAATGTAATCCTGAATTTGGGAAGAAGTACTTTTCAACATTTCAAAATACCGCACCGGCAAATGACATTTTCCTGAAACAAAAGCCGGAAAACGGATATAGAATATTTGTTATAGGAAGTTCGACTGTCTATGGATTTCCTTACAGTCCGGGCATCATGTTTTCAAGAATACTGCATGAAAGATTACAGGACAGTTATCCGGGAAAACAAATTGAAGTTATTAATACTTCTATTACAGCAGTGAACAGTTACACTTTCTATGATAAGATTGATGAAATTTTAAAGGAAGATCCCGATGCTATACTCATCTATGCGGGTCATAACGAGTTTTACGGAGCACTGGGGATAGGTTCCAGGGAGGGATTAAGCAAGATACGCTGGTTGAAGCTGCTTCATTTAAACTTATTGGAATTAAGGCTTTATCAGCTTATCAGAAATGCTATATTTGGTGTCCGGCGGGCTGCTGCTGCAGATTCAGAATCCAGTACTGCAACTCTTATGGAAAGAATTGTCTCTGACAGAAATATTGAATTCGGCAGTAAAACATACTATTCTGCACATAAACAATACAGGAAGAATATGGATGCTATATTAAGGAAGGCTGAAAGAAAGAATGTACCTGTAATTATAAGTGAGGTAATAAGCAATGTCAGGGATATGGAACCCTTTTGTTCAGGCGGCACGGATGAATATCCCCCGGCAATGGAAGTATTTAATGAAGCTAAAAATCTTGAAGCTTCAGGAGATTATGACAGGGCAAAAGCATCATATTATTATGCGAAGGATATGGACTGTCTGAGGTTCAGGGCTGCGGAAGAGATTAATGAAATTATTCATGAATTAGCCTCACAGCACAATGCATATATAGTAAGGATGAAAGAATGTTTTGAAAATAAATCGCCAAACGGACTTATAGGAAAGAGCTTGCTTACTGAGCATGTTCATCCGAATATTGACGGGTATTTTCTCATGGCCGATGCTTTTTATAATACTATTGCAGAGAATAATTTAATAGAAAAACTTGATTCCTCATATTATTACCCGTCAGAATATTATAGAAATAACTGGGGATTTACAGAACTGGACAGTATCGATGCCGATTTGAAGATCCGCCAGCTTAAGGGCGGCTGGCCTTTTAAACCCGATAATTTTATTAATAATTTTATTTATGAATACAAACCTTCCTCAATTGTTGACTCACTTGCGTACCTTGCAGTAAGGTACGATGATATAGACCTTGATATTGTGCACAGGAAGATGGCAAATTATTACATCATCCATAATGAATTATTTAAAGCCTTTGAAGAATACTATTCTTTGATTAAAATATATCCGTACGATATAAAAAATTATATTGAAGCAGGTAATTTATTGCTCAGAACCGGTAAATATGAAAAAGCGCTGAAGATACTGCTGGCTTCATTAAAGATTAATAGAGAGCCTTATATTATTGGAAAAATAGGGGAGTTATATTTTAGAAATGGTGATTATAAGCAAGCTGTATCATATCTCGAAGAAGTAAGAGCTATTGATCCGGATGTCTTAGGGAAAAGTATTCTGAACCTTTTATACCAGGCATACATGGCAAATGATGAACCTGTTAAAGCGCGGGAAGTTTATTCTGAAATGAAGGCAACCAGGGAAAGTCCGGGAAACAAAGATAACATGATTATATATACTCCTGCCAGCGTCAGGCAATTCATAAATCAGGCATTAAGACATTTGCAATCAGGAAGATACGATGATGCACTGGTTGTTTTATATAAAGCAAATAAAATTCAGGAGACAAATATCGCAAACAGGTTGATAGGAGAAATCCTTTTACAGAAAAATGACAGAAATGCCCTGGGATATTTAAAAAAAGCATATTATGAATTTAGTTCTGATCCCAATTTTCTTAATACATTATGCTACGCATGTATATATAATAATGATCTGGAGTATGCCGCGAAAATACTTGGAGAGCTGAAACAGCTTTCACCTGATAGTAAAAGGATCAAAAATTATGAGATAATGATTGCGCAAAAAAGAAAGGCCAATAAAGTAAAATAAAAGACAAACAGGCTTACCAGATATTCTCCAAATCTTTACCGCCGTATTTATAATTACGGATAATCCAGTACGATTTGTATTTATTCCTTAGCATCATTGTATCTTTTTTTATTAGCCTGTATATTAATGCAATGGGAAGTAAAAAAGCAAAGAAAATAATAGTCAATATTATTTTTGATATTATCAGTCCCATTAGATTCCCCAGTTTCTGCCAGAGCCATGCGATTTTAAGTGCCAGTGGTTTAATGAAAATTCCTGTAATACCTGCAACAAATGCAATGAGCAGCAGAACCTTAATTTCAAAAATATAATAGAGCAACAGAAATCCTGTCGTAATAACAAGACAGGTTTCCAGAGCATTTTCCCTTTTCATGATACCTTAGAATAAAGTATAAATAAATGGTGCAATAGCACTTCCACTACTTATTACTATTAAAATACCCAGAAGAAGCAGAATAATGATAGTAGGCAGGAGCCACCATTTTTTCCTTTCTTTGAGATATAGCCAGAAGTCACGCAGAAATTCCATTTTATATTCAATTATATTAATAATTCAGAAGACAAAAGTAAATATTATTCGGATTCATTCGATTATTATATTTCATTCAAGTGCAAATTCTTTTTTCCAGCTTTCATCTTTGGGCCATGGAGGTTGGCTTTGCTTATCAAAAAGATAGTTACCCATTACCAGGAAGTCCATTTCGGTGCGCATAAAACAGCGATACGCATCTTCAGGTGTGCAAACAATGGGTTCTCCACGGACATTAAAGCTTGTATTTACAATCAGACCGGTGCCGGTTTTCCTTTTAAATGCATCTATCAGCTTCCAGAAGCGTGGGTTGGTATCTTTATGGACTGTTTGTATTCTTGCTGAAAAATCAATATGAGTCACAGCAGGGATATCAGATCTTGTGAAATATAATCTTTCAAGCAAAGGAAGATTGTTATAACCGGGAGGGACCTGATTCCTTCTTTCTTCTTTAACGTTGGCAACCAGCAACATATAAGGGGAATCGGTACTTAATTCAAAATAATCTTTTGTGTCTTCAGCAAGCACTGATGGAGCAAAGGGTCTGAAACTTTCACGGTACTTTATTTTTACATTTAGTTTTTTCTGCATCTCCCTGCTGCGGGCATCTCCCAATATGCTCCTGTTGCCTAAAGCCCTGGGTCCGAATTCCATACGGCCCTGAAACCAGCCAATGACTTTTCCCTGCTCAATAAGTTCTGATATTTTATCGGCCAGGTCGTTAAAATCTTCATATTTCGTATATCTTGCCTTAAGCTTTTTTGAAGTAGTTTCAATATCCAGATCTGAAAATTCGGGGCCAAGGTAAGCATCGCTCATTATCTGTTCATTATTTTTACCCCTTTCATTATTAAAATACAGGTAAAATGCAGCCAGGGACGCTCCTATTGCGCCACCTGCATCACCTGCAGCTGGCTGAATAAATATATTTTTGAAAATATCCAGCTGAAGCAATTTACCATTGGCCACGCAGTTTAATGCGACACCTCCTGCAAGACAGAGATTCTCCGTATTAACAAGTCTTTTTGCTTCTTTGGCCATATTTATCATAATTTCTTCGGATACTTTCTGAATAGCCATTGCCAGATCACAATGCTGTTGCTCAAGCTTGCTTTCAGGATACCTTCTTGGAAACCCGAATAGTTTCTCCCATTTTTTTTCATTAACCATTTTAAGTCCGGTTGAATAATTAAAATACCTCTGGTTAAGCCATACAGAACCATCTTCTTTGATATCAGCCAGTTCATTTTTGATTTTATTAATATATTCCTTTACTCTTTCTGATCCCGGATTTCCATATGGAGCCAGTCCCATAAGTTTATATTCCCCGGAATTGACCCTGAACCCCAGCCAGAAGGTAAATGATGAATACAGTAATCCAACAGAATGCGGGAAATGGAGTTCTTTTATTACTTCAATTTTATTTGCGGAGCCTGAACATATAGATGCAGTTGCCCATTCCCCGACACCATCGACTGTTACAATAGCCGCTTCCCTGAAAGGTGACGGATAAAAAGCGCTTGCTGCGTGAGAAAGGTGATGTTCGGGGAACAGTAGCGTGACCTTCCTTTTATCAAAATCGTCAATTTTTTTCAGTTCATCGAAGATTAACTTTTTAAGGAAGATCTTTTCCTTTAACCATACCGGTATAGATGTGACGAAGGATAAGAGCCCTTTTGGTGCAAAGGCATAATAGGTCTCGAGCAATCTCTCAAATTTAAGAAAGGGCTTATCATAAAATGCTATGGCATCCAGCTCATTTATCTTTAAACCGGCATACCCGAGACAGTATCTGCATGCATTAACAGGGAATGATGAGTCATGTTTTTTTCGTGTAAACCTTTCTTCCTGTGCTGCAGCAATAATTTTCCCATTGTCTGTGACAGATGCTGCAGAATCGTGATAGAATGCTGAAATTCCCAATATTTTCATGGATGCAAATTTAGCAGATTATAAGAAATTATTTTCAGGAACCGGGACCTTTCAAAAGTTTTTCCAATTGGGGTATTCCCTGGTAATCGGGATTTATACGCTCTATCCTTGTTAATATGTCTTGGGCTTCACGAGGCTTCGCGTTCAGCAGATAGGAAAGAGCCAGATTATAAAGAAAATTGACATCATTTTTGAAATCAGGAGAAGCTTTAAGAAGGTAATATATAGCGTCTTTATGGTTTCTTTTAAGAAGGATCTCCCCCGTTATCCTGTTGGCTACAGGCGTTTCTTTTATTTCCAGTGATCTTAGTAATTGTTTGAGTGCTGTATCCAGATCGCCATTGTTATAATTATTAAGGGCATTTATAATAAGCTTTTTAACCTGCACCGGGAACATTAACATATAGTTGGCCCTTGGTCCGTTTAAATCAGGATTAAAGCCGGGATTTATTTTTCGTATTTCATTCAATAATTCCCTGTATTTTTCGACTTTCCCGCTAAAATAACAGGCCTCAATTTGTTTAGCCAGCAGTTTTTCTTTATTATTTGTACCGGATACCAGTTTTGATGCTTTTTCAAATGCATCCGAAGCTTCATTAAAATCTTTCTTTAATAGAAGAATTTCGCCCTTTCTGAAATAGCCGAAGAAAGTTTCTTTTAATTCAAGGGATTTATCAAGATATTCAAGTGCTGTCGGAAAATCATTAATTTTAATGAGGCAGGAGGCTGCATCCAGGTAATCCTCTGCCCAATACGGACTGCATGTTATAGCAGCATTATATTCTTTAAAAGCATTGTAATAGTCGTTTCCCTTTTCATAATACCTGGCTAATTCGAGATGTGCATCCACGATGTTCAGGCCCGGCGATTTCATTACGGTAAAGGCAAGTGAATCAACAGTTGATACCGGTTTATATATTTGCCTGTAGTCAGTAAAAGCGGCATCCAGGGGCTTAAACGGCCAGTGATATTTTAAATTATTAATTCTGTGAACAGCCAGAAGGCTGTCAAGTGAAGTATATCCCCAGTTCAATTTATAATATTCCGGGCTCTGGTAATTAAGTATGTTTATACTATTGCCAATAATCCTTGAATTTGTAATTTCATTATAGAATGCATCGGCCATGAGAAAATACCCGTCAATATTCGGATGAACATGCTCAGTAAGTAAGTTATTGCCTATCAGTCCGTTTGGTGACTCATTCTCGAAACGGGTTTTCATCGGGACAAGGATGGCATTGTATTTTCCGGCAAGTTCCCTTATAATATCATTGATTTCTTCGGAGGCCCTGAAACGTATGCAATCCAAATCTTTAGCCCGGTAAAAACTGTCTTTTGCTATTGAGTATTCTTCTTCTGCTTCGTATCTCACGGCTTTTTCGTATACATCTATTGCAGCGGGGTAATTAGTTGTATGTGTCGAACAGAACGGTTTAAGGTCCCTGATATTACATATAAGCTCGCTGATAAAAACAGGAACATCCTTTTTACGGGCTTTTTCAAGTATTTCTGCCATATTTCCCTTATACCGCTCAATTCCGGTGTTATATGTTTCACCCCTATAGGCTATTTCCTTGTTTCCTGCAATACGTTTCATCAATGTACCTCTAACCTCTGCATCCTTATTGTTGCCAGATAATAACCTGCCTGTGCCGAAGATTGCACTTTGCAGCAGCTGGTAAATCCTTAAAGACATCAGGTCCAGGTGCATAAATGTCAGTTTTCGGTATTTGCTCGTTGTTTCATTTGAACCGGCTCCAAATGCCCCGTAAAATTCGTTATGCCCTGCATAAATGAGGATCGCATCAGGTTCTTCTTTTAAAATATCATTCATATAATCCAGCAGGGTGTAGCTATTTATTGCTGTAATAGAGGTATTTATGACTTCTATATATTTATCGGGGTAGCTATCCTGCAACCTTGTATGCAGTATCCTTGAAAACATAAGGTTATAATTATACGGGAATCCTATGGTTGTGGAACTTCCCATTACAAATATCCTGAAACAGTTGTCAGGTTTCTCTTTAAGGAATATATCATTTGCAGGACTCGTATATTCGAGCTTGTGAAAATACTTTTTGCCAATTAAAGGATTGACGATTTTGTATTTTTTAAAGTCTTTATCTGGATTATTGATAAACAGGCTCAGGTCATCACCATAACCTGCAATTCGCAGTATAACTTCAATTACAAATAAAAGTAAAAATGTGATACATATGAGCATAAAATTATATATAAGCTTTTTCCGGAAATTAATTCTTGGTTTATTCTTTTGCTTAATCATTATTTACAGGTGTTATGAATATTTAAACCATAACTTTTTTAGTTAAAAAAAGTTAAATATAATCAGGAATTAAATATAAAATATTATTTTCTTTAATTTGAAAAATTTAGTCATAGTGTTATCCGGCCGGTAAACTTATTTTTATTGATTATCAAGCCTGAGCAGGTTATACCAGTCATTTTTATGCAAATACTTAATAAAGAGCATTATAGGGATTTTTTATTAATACAGGCAGGCTTACGATTTATATTTTTTATAGCATTCATATAGTATTTTGCATATGTGAATCTTTTTAATACGGGGCATTTGGGCATTATTTTAAGTTTAAAATAAATTAAAAAATATTTGATATTTTAAATTAAATAACTATTTTTAACCTCCATAATATATATTATTAACTAAAAAATTAAAACTATGAGAAAAATTTACGCATTGTTTGTAGCTTGCATATTTGCAGTGATGGCAATAGCGCAGGATGCTACTTTTTACAAACTGCCGGCTGGTTGTCCTCTGGTTATCGACGGTGTCGCTGACGCAGTCTGGGCCAATGTTGATGTATATAATATAGAAAAGAACTTCCAGGCTGAGCTGCCAACGCTTGATTTAGCAACATGGCAGGCAGTATGGAACGATACATCTATTTGGGTTCTTGTTACTGTTGAGGAAGACAGTTGGTGTAACCAATTTTGTGAACCGGCTCAGGCAGGCTGGATGTCTGACAAACCTGAAATTTACTTTGATGTAAATGACACATTAATTGACGGCGGAGGACCTGCAGGTGGGAATGGTCACTATCAGAAGGCTCCTGATCCCACTAATGCACTTGATACAATTTCTTATTCTGCAACATTAGATTATGGTTATGTGATTGATGACCCGGATTACGTTTTTGAATATTGCGTCCCTCTTTCCGGATTAATCGACCATAATGGTCTTGTTCTTGATCCTATGTCAATTGACACTATTGGTTTTGATGTAACTGTAATTGACCGTGATGCAGGTGAAGATATAAGGAAAAGAGCTGTTTGGATGCAGGATGGAAATGGAGTACCGGCAGATGAAGCATGGAATACCATGGACGGAGCTGGTCACGTAGTATTCAGCACAGATGAAGTTACTTGTGGAGGATCAGGAATAGTAACTGACAAAGTTACAAGCTTCAATGTATATCCTAATCCGGCAATGGATTACCTGCAGATTGATGCTACATTTAACGGAG
>CAZOLY010000058.1:0-18483 GCA_964580815.1 uncultured Bacteroidales bacterium | reverse complement strand
CATAGATCAATAAACAGTCCAACAATAATGAGTTGGACCAACCAAATGACCATATTCCTGCATGGTATTTTTGTCACAACGCTGCTGTTGATAAAATTTCCAAAACTGGAGTACTCATACTGGATGTATCTTAAAATCCTGGCTATGTTTGGATTATTGGCTGAAGCAGGATTCGGACAAACAATAATCTGAGCTGTCGCATATTTTTACACCGGTGCCAAAACGCTTCCGCGAGATATAAAAGAATATAAAGAATCAAAAGAAGAAGTAGGCGAACCAAATTTGCCAAGGTTGAGAGACCTGCTTTATACAACAAGATTTATATACTTGTTGCTTAGCGTATTTACCATAATAATATTAACAACAGCCGGAATTGCATTATTGTGGGAAAACTTTTTTGTGAAATCAAACCAGTCAATGGCCTTCTGGATAACTTATGGCTTAATGGTTATCAGGACTTTCATTTCATTTCAAAGCATAAAGTGGAGGTCATTTATGACCGGCACAAGACACGTGGCCCAACTTCACAGGTTCAACACAATATTGGGTGTGGTAAGGATAGTAGCTTTCGTCGCTATTTTGATGAATAACCTGGGGATGGTGTATTTAATGTTTTATCTCCTGGTTGAGGTTGCATATACAAATTTATACCTGAGTTCTTTCGTTCGTCGCTGGTTTAAAAGCAAAGACTTTAAAGTTAAAAGCAGCTATCGTTTTGATAAACAAATATTCTCATCACTATGGAAAGTATCATGGAAATCAGGATTAAATACATGGGGATATTTCTTTGCTTCAAAGGGAATTGACTTAATTACTACACAAATAAAAGATACTGCAATTCAGGCCAATTATCTGTTTACCGTCTCAATACTGGATTTTATTACAGGTATAGCACATTCTCCGGTTAACGTTAATTATCCGATTTATTACAGTCTCATGGCTGTAAAAAAATACGGGAAGCTTAAAGAAGAAGCCAGCCAAAAAATATTCCTTACATTTTTTATATTAATTGCAGGATTCGTATCCTTTGGATTACTGGGTAATTATTTGCTGGATTTTATAGGCGCTGAAGATAAAAGGCTCGTGGGTTTATATATTTTTATGATAATATGTACCAGCAAATTTTTTGAACTTCATGCAATAATACACGGAACATTTTACATTTCTACAAATTCTGTTCCTTTTCTGATACCGGGCTTAATAACAGGATTTTTGTCAGTGACAGTATGTTTTATTATCTATCCCTATGGCCTGATTGGAATTGTAGCAGTCCAGCTATTGCTAAATATGGCTTGCAATTATTGGTTCTCACCTTATCTGAG
Organism: uncultured Bacteroidales bacterium; assembly: GCA_964580815.1. Classification (GTDB taxonomy): domain Bacteria; phylum Bacteroidota; class Bacteroidia; order Bacteroidales; family UBA10428. The sequence continues at coordinate 17,161 of CAZOLY010000058.1, read as the reverse complement.
TCTTAAACTAATAAACTGGCGATTCAAAGATTATTTAGTCGATACCACATTTAATGGAGCTAAATTCTGGATTAAGAGAGCCTATAGTTTTATAAAAGGATAAAAAATGACACCTGGTGTAAGCGTAATAATATGTTGCTATAATAGTGAAACAAGACTTCCTGAAGTCCTTGATTGTTTGAGTCAGCAGAAGTTTACTAAAAATATTAACTGGGAAGTAATTGTTGTCGACAATGCTTCTAAAGATAATACTCAGAAAATTGCCAGAGAAACATGGAAAGGTGATGAAAAAAAACTGAAAGTTATTTACGAGCCCGAGGCAGGATTAAGTAATGCAAGAATGGCGGGTCTTAATGCAGCTAAATATGATATTATATCATTTATTGATGATGATAACCGGGTTGCATTAAACTGGGTACAAAAGGTTTATGAGATTATGTCTGAACATCCCTCAGTCGGAATTTGCGGAGGTTATGGAGTACCTGTTTTGGATTCACCGGCCCCGGCATGGTTTGAAAAATACCAGGCAGCATATGCTGTTGGAAAACAATGGGATAAAGAGGGCATTCTTGATCATACCAAACTTAACCTTTACGGAGCAGGTTTTAATATCCGGAAAAAGGTTTGGGATCAGCTTATAGCAAATGATTTCAAGTTTATGTTAAGTGGCCGCAAAGGGAAAAATATAACATCAGGCGAAGATTATGAGCTAAGTTTGGCTGTACGTCTTGCGGGATATGATCTTTATTATGATCCTAATCTTCAGTTTAAACACTATATAACGAAAGACAGACTGAACAGGAAATATTTGAAAAAGTTATTTAAGTCATTTGGAAAAGCATCAGTTATTGTTGATATTTACGCGGCAGAGTTGCTATCGATTAAAGGTATTAAAAGGTACAGGATAACTAATATTTATTTAAGTATAATATATTCTGTCTACTTAATGTTAAAATCTCTGCTTAAAATTATTTATAGAGCACTTTCCGGGAAAGAATTTGATGCTTCTATAACATTAAATTATTCTTTTGCAGTATTAGCTGAAAAGATTAGGCTTTTATTTAAGTTCAATAAAATAAAAAAAACAATATATAACGGATTATGGAGAAAGGATTCTCCATATAATACCTGAAACACAAAAAAAAGAATGGTAAGTAAAGTATTTTTTGTAATTATTTGTATATATATAATATATGCGGTTTTTTTCGCAAGGGAAAAATACCATTTATTATTAATACCTTTTATTATAGATTCAAACTTCTTTGGATTCTTTCAGCTAAGCAAACTCGGGAATATGCAGGAAGACCTGGCCCTTATATCACTTGTTTTTATTTTCCTGTATTTTTTAACTGTGAACAGAAAATATCCTGTTTCGCTATTTGTTAAGGTAAATATCCTTAATACCGTCATATTTCTGATATTTCTTACAGTAATACTTGTTATCTCGTGGATACTGTATAATGAATATTTTCTATCACTTAAAGTTTACAGGATATTTCTCAGATATACTGCCATCCTGCTGTTTATTTCAATCTTCCTGAGGATGGATGAGCAGAACATAAATAAATTTATGGAATTAATTGAGAAGCTAACTATTGTTTTAAGCATATTCTATATTTTAAATTATAGTTTTGGAATACCCATCTTTGGTGTAGAGAGCTATACAACATTTCAGTTGAGAAGCGTGACAATTAGCAGAAATTTCCTTGCTTTGCCCTACTTTAGCAGTTTTGTATTGTACAGAATATGCCTGAAAAGGCATTATAAGTGGCTTGATATAGCAGGAATTTTTGTGATCTTAATTACTATATTTCTAACCTATACCAGGAACTTTATTATTTCAACGGTCCTTTTCACTGTTATAACATTATTTATAAGAGCTATCAAATATTCAAGAAATATTTTTGGAATTATAAAAATTTCCGTCCTTACAACATTAATAAGCGTTATTCTTGTGGTTATCCTCATAAAGGTATTCCCCAATCAGCTTGATTACTTCAAAAGCAGGATTGAAAATATTACCAATGTTAATAAAGCAATAAGAGATAAAAATGCAAATATCAGGCTGGAAATAATAAAAAGCAGGGCAGCAAAGGTATTGAAAACTAATCCGGTAACCGGACTGGGATTTGTTCATGAAGACACGAGAATCAAGGATTATGTCGGATTGTGGATTAGAAAAAATGACAGACCCGGACAAATTATTGTAGGTGACCAGGCATGGGGTACTTTAATTGGTTTAATTGGATTTGGAGGATGCCTGCTGCTGTTATACCTGTTTTTTTATCCGCTGGGATTTTTGATCGCCAACAGGATAATTATCGAACAGGATATTACTTCAATTGCTTCCAATATTTTCCTGGTCCATGCAGCAACTATTGCGGCTTTCTTTACAACAGTATTTGTATCAAATATAGTCAATGTATCCCTTTACCTCACTTTGATTATTTTTTATGGCAATTATTATTTTGTGAAAAAATTTGAGCAATAAATATATTTTAAATAATTGATTTAATGAGAGAAAAAGATATACTGGTAAGTATAATTACGCCGACATATAATTCCGGGAAATTCCTGGAAGAAACAATAATGTCTGTCGCAAATCAAACATATAAAAATATCGAATATATAATTATTGACGGCGGTTCGGCCGATTCCACATTAAATATTATTAAGAAACATGAAAAAACTGTAAATCATTGGATAAGTGAACCTGATAATGGTCAGACAGATGCTATAAACAAAGGATTTTTACTATCCAAAGGCGACCTTGTGGGATGGCTGGGAAGTGATGATTTGTTATATCCCCATACAGTTGAGAAGATCGTAAATTTAATTAAAGAAAAAAAAATACCGCTGCAGGAAGTTGGAGTGATTTTTGGAAATGTTATTGCTTTGCATGAAGGAAACAGGGAAGTATTAATGGATGGGCATAAAATTAACAGAAAGCGGCTATTAAATACATGGCCTCAGGTTTTGCAACCGGGAAGTTTTCATCCCAGGTGGGTTATAAATAAAATAGGACTTCCCGATACCAGGCTGAATTATTGTATGGATTATGACTATTGGCTAAGAGTTCTTGAAAAAGGAAAAAGCATTTATATAAATGATACTCTGGCAAAATTCAGGATGCATACAGAATCTAAATCCGTAAGTCAAAAATATAAATTTGCTTTTGAGATACTGAAAACAAACTTCAGATATAAAAAAAATCCTTTTACACCTATTAAATTTGTGCTGGTTAAAAGAATAATAGCAGAAAGAATTAAAAGCCTGATTTATTAGATGTTGATCTTACTTTAAATGTTTTATCATGTGTATCGAAAATGCCGGATTTCTTTTTTATATTAATAAGAAGATAAATTTTGGTGAAGAAGCATTATCGGGAATTAAAAAGTCGCTTGTCCATTTACCACCTGAATATGGAAATAATATAATTTACTCATCAGGTAACAAATACTTCTGGGCTTATTTTAAACCAAAATCAGTAGAATTTCCCAGTCAAAATATTTTAATTGATACTGACAATTCAATAATACTTTTTTCCGGTTTGATTTATTCTCTTCATAGTAAGAAGGAAATTGAAGAAGCCCTGAAAAAAATCAATAATACGACGGAACTTAAGAGTTATTTAAACAAAATCTCAGGAACTTATTGTGGAATAATATATGATAAGAAGGGGCATAATGGATGGGCCTTTACTGATAAAGTGGGTATTCAGATGTTATTCTATCTAAATGATTCAGATAGCATAATATTCTCTTCAAATCTGTCAGTTTTAAAAACGATCAGGAATAAAATTGAATATTCTCTGGCAGCTTTTAGCAGTATCATTTTTGCTTCCCATATTATACAAAATACAGTTGTAAATAATATAAACCAGGTCAATGCCGGGTGTTTTATTGAATTTAACAATGATAAAATTAATGAAGAAGAATATCAAATATATCCGGAAAGGAAAAATATATCATTAATTAAATCACTGGAACTTATAAATGATGCCAATAATTCTTTCTGGCAAAGAGTCGCCCCAAAAATCAGCAACAATAATGTGTTATGCTTATCCAGGGGAAAAGACAGCAGGATTATCTTGAAACAGATGATGCAAAACTCATGTGAGCCTTATGTTATAACATATTTCAGAAAAGACAATCCCGTTTATCCTTATATAACTTCAAAACTAACTGATACCTATGACAGCAGGGTAGCAATTAAAATATTAAAAAGGAATAGCCTGAGCTTCAGATGTGAAAAAATCGATAATATATACTTATTGGATAATTTAAAAGATATCCTCATGCTTAATCATGGAACTCCCTTACACTGGGAATTACATGCGGTCGGAAAGATGATGTCAGGTTATAAAAAATATATATTCACCGGATTTTTAGGCGAGACTATTGCCGGTAAATGTCCTCACTATTACTATTTTAAAAAAATAAGAGGGCATGAAGATTACGGGAAACTCGATTTCTATTCAAAAGGAAATGCCGATTCATATAATAAGATTAAAATAATCCTTAATAGTGCAGGAATTAAATTAGCTGACCTGGAAGAACTGGAGAAAATTTTTGTTGAACAATATAAAATAGCCGATACCGATAACCTGGAAAATATTCATCAGTCAGGTTACCTCAGAACCAGGGCTTTAGGAAGGGACATCCCCACATTCCATCAGTCAAGAATATATGCTATACCTGTTTATCCGTATATTGACAATTCCATCAGAGAAAGCTATATGAGCATACCGGACAAATTTTTAAAATGGGGGAAAATTCACCTGATGCAAGTATCAAGGGACAGGAAATTTAATTTTATTGCAACGACACGTTTCCCTATTAATGCGAAGTGGGAAGAAATGACTTTATCAATTTTTGGATTATTCAGGAAGATGGAAAAATCTCTGTCTGTATTAAAAACCAAAAGGCACAAAAGAAGGACAGACATAGAATATGCAATCATAAAATCATTTGATGAATTCCCCGGTTTTCCGGTATCTGCCATAATAGATCTCCTGAAAAATAAAAGCATCACTTCTGCCGATTATGAAACACTATTAAACCTAATTAATGCTTTGCGTATTGATAAGTATTACATAAAATACAAACCGGAATCACGGGACAATATTAAATTTAAAGAATATAAATCAAAAGGATAAAAGAAATATTCAGATATTATAGCCGAAATAACATGGCTTTTAATTACGGAATAATAACAGGAAGTATTATCAATGTGTGATTTATAAAAAGCTTATTTCAAACAAAAATTGATATAATGAGAATCGAAAATGCCGGATTTCTTTTTTATCTTAATAAAAAAACAGATTTTAATATGGAATCCCGGGAAAGGATGAAAGAATCATTGAAACATCTTCCTCCACAACACGGCAATAATATAGTATACTTATCAGACAGCAACTACTTCTGGGCTTATTTCAAACCGGCATCAAAAATATTTCCTAACCGGAATTTCTTTATAGAAGATGATTATTCGGTAATATTATTTTCCGGCCTGATCTACTCTTTGCAAGGTGAAGAACAAATAAAAGAGATGTTGAAAAAAATCAATAATCCATCAAATCTAAAGAGATGTTTAAATGAAATTTCAGGATCGTATTGTGGAATATTATATGATAAAAAACAGCAGAAAGGATGGGCATTTACTGACAACGCTGGCGTGCAGAAACTATTTTACGTAAATGACGCGGACAGCCTCGTATTTTGTTCAAATTTAGCGGTTCTGAAGACAATCAGGAACAAGAATAAATTCTCCTCATTAGCTTTCAGCAGTATCCTGTATGCTTCATTTGCTTATCAAGATACGGTAATCAGTGAAATTAACCAGGTTAATCCCTCATGTTATATAGAATTTGACCTTATAGCAATTAATGAAGAAGAATACCAGGAATATCCTGAAAGAAGAAATTTATCATCAAAACAATCACTTGAACTTATAGATAGCGCCCAAAAATATTTCTGGCAAAGAATTGGCACAAAAATTAACAATGATAATATATTATGTTTATCAAGAGGAAAAGACAGCAGGATAATATTGAAACATATGATCAAAAACGAGTGTTATCCATATATAATAACATATTTCAGAAAGGATAACCCTATGTTTCCCCTTATATCTTTTCAATTAGACGATACATATGATTGCCAGACCGCAATTGACTTATCAGAGAGAAATAAAATAAGCTTTCGCTGTGAAAGAATTGATAATATTTACCTGTTAAATAATTTAGAAGAAATACTGCTGCTCAATCACGGAACTCCCCTGCATTGGGAGCTTCATGCAGTATCCAGCAAATTTGCAGGTCTTATAAAATATATAATAACAGGTTTCCTGGGAGAGACTATTGCCGGTAAATGTTACCATTACTACTATTTCAAAAAAATAAAAGGATATGAGGACTATGGACGACTGGACTTTAATATAAGCGGGGATGCCATTTCATATAACAAAATTAAAAATATCCTGAACGGTGCGGGAATAAACCTGGCTGAAACAGAAGAACTGGAAAAAGCCTGGATAGAGCAGTATAAGATATGTAAAACCGATAACCTTAATAACATATATCAGATGGGATATCTCAGAACAAGAGCCCTGGGAAGAACAGTTTCTACATTTAACCAGTCAAGAATGTTTACTGTGCCTATTTATCCCTTTATTGATAATTCTATCAGGGAAAGCTATATGAGCATTCCCGATAAATTTTTAAAATGGGGAAAAATTCACCTGATGCAAATATCCAGGGATAAAAATCTGAATTTTGCTCCAACAACACGTTTACATATAAGTGCAAGATGGGAAGAGAAGTTATTAAACATTCTGGGATTATTAAAGAAACTGGAAAAATCATTGATCAAATTAAAGGCCAATAATTACAAAAAAAATACCGATATGGAATCGGCCTTATTAAGATCGCTGGAGGAATTCCCGGATTTTCCCGTATCTGTTATTAAGGATTTTTTTAAGACCGGGAGAACCACTAATGCCGATTATGATTTGCTGTTGAACATGCTTAATGCTTTGCGAATTGAAAAACACTACGTAAAATATAAACCGGAATTAAGGAACAACGTAAATTTTATGCAATATAAATTGCATTGACTAAGTCACTTATACTAATATTTAATTTGATGCATATATTAAAATTTATATTATTCTTTTAATAGTGTAAATATGAATGTCTTACATGTCACATCCCAGTACCCTAACATGAATTTTGTTAATGCCGGAATCTTTATACAAAAAGTAATTCACAATTTATCGAATTATACAGAATTTGATTATTCAGTATTTATACCCGTAAAGATTTATTCTAAGAATTTGAGATTTAAGGCCCTGAATTTATATAAAAGAGATTTTTTTCATGAACCCGCGATTCCCGTATTTAAGAGTTTTTATGCGCCATTCTTCGGGATATACAGACTTTCATATATGAATGCCTATCTTGCATGGTTTTTCTGTAAAAGATATTTAATAAAGTTAATAAAACAACAAGGTATTTTGCTGCTTCACGCCCATACTGCAAATCCGGAAGGATACCTGGCATATAAAGTGTCACGAATGCTTAAAATTCCCTATATAATGCATTTACATGGAAGAGATATTCAGGAGTACCATACATTCCCCGATGCAGAAAAGAAAATTACAAGGATGGTATATGCGAATGCAAATCATATTATATGTAATAGTACTAAAACCCAGAGTCTTCTTAAATCTGAAATGGGCATTCACAATAACTCGGAGATAATCAGTTTCGGTATCAATAATATCGTAAAAAGAAAAAATTATGACCTTAATTCTCCTGTCAGATTAATAAGTGTTGGCAACCTTATAGAAATAAAAGGAATTCAATATGTATTGGACGCACTAAAAGACCTTAAGGGAAAGATAGATTTTTTTTATACAATAGTCGGGGATGGTGTATTGTATGAATATTTGAAAAATAAGGTACAGGAATACGGACTTGATAAGGATGTAAAATTCCAGGGAAGGATAAACAATCCGGCAGTACTCAAATTAATGCAGGAGCAGGATATTTTCATTTTACCCAGCTATGAAGAGGCATTTGGCGTTGTTTACCTGGAAGCCCTGTCAAGAGGATGTTCAGTAATTGGTGTCAGGGGACAGGGATGCGAAGATATAAACAAATATGGCAAATGCATATACCTGACAGAACCCAGGAGTGCGGAAAGTATAAAAACAACAATTGCTGATATTTTAAATAATTCTGAAAAAAGGATGAATAATATTAAGAAAGGCTTTGAGGTATTAAAAAATTATTACTCGTGGAAAATTATTAGTAAAAGAATAGAAAATTTATATAATTCGGCTATAAATATTACAGGTTATTAAAAGTTAATAAATTAACTGATTCTTATAATTTAAAGTTTATAATTAAAAATTGTGATAACATAATGAGAAAAAGCATACTATTTTTCAGAAATGACGATGTTAGAGATACATTGGATAAATCACTTGTAGAAATAACAAATCTGTTTATTAAACATGATATACCGGTAACTCATGCAGTGGAACCCGCTAATATTACACCCGGTGTTGTTGACTGGCTCATTGATCAAAAAAAGAAATACCCCCATATTATTGAGATAATGCAGCACGGATATAAACATAAGGTTATTAATAAATATAAAAAAGGAGAATTCGGGGGACAAAGAAACTATAAGGAACAATATTCTGATATTAAGAAAGGAAAGGATATTATGGATAAATATTTTGGTGATTTGTGGATCAAAGCCTTTAATTTTCCTTACGGACCATACAACCTGATGGCAATAAAAGCTGTAAATGAATGTAAATTCCATATACTTAACTCCCATTTTAACCGTAAATTCAACAGAAAAATTTTTTACTTTTTCGGCCATTTGCTAAATAAGGGATTCTGGTTAAATCATCATGTTTCATGGAATCTCGATTACTACCCGAATACAGATTTATTTTCAATAGATATGAATATACCCTTCATTTCAGAGTACATTAATGAAGATACTGATTGTAAAATGAATACCCTGGAAGAGATGAAAAAAGAAACGGAAGCATATTCCAGGTATAAAACTATAGGAGTATTACTGCATCACAGGTATCATAACACACCTGAAAAAATTAAGCTCGTCGATGATTACCTGGAATGGGCCAGGGAACAAAATTATTCATTCTCAAATATGCAGGGAATTTATGAACGATTTAAAAAATAAAGGATGGATTATTCATTTCTCAGCAGATGATTACTGGCATAGCAATCCCCACTCGAGACACCATATCACTGCTGAGTTGAATAAACATTATTGTATCGTATGGGTTAATCCTCTGGGATCAAGAATTCCTTCAATTAAAAAGAAAGGATTCTCAAAAAAGATATTAAGGAAACTTACAAGCCTGACAAAATTATTTAAAAAAGTATCAAATACTTTTTATGTTGTCACACCTGTTTATATTCCCCATTTCAGTGAAGGTGGCATTCAGCGCTTTAATAACTGGCTTCTGAAAGTCCAGTTAAAAGTCATTTTTTATTTCCTGAAAATCAGGAAGCCTGTGTTTTTCTTTACAACCCCCGTGTATGCCAACATGCTGCATATAATTAAACATAAATACTCAGTGTATTATTATTCTGATCAGTATACTGCATACAGGGAATTCACCCCGGCTACCAGGTTATTCATTGAATCACTTGATAAAAAACTGTATAAAAACGTAAATCTTGTTATATGTGCATCACAGAAAATATTCGATAATGTGTCGAAAAAAACTGATAAAAAAGTAATATATTTTCCGCACCAGGTTGATTTTAGTTTTTTTAATAAAACAAACGATATGAAAAAACCAGTCGATCTGAAAAGTATAAGTGAGCCAATTATCGGCTATTACGGCACACTCACTGATTCAAATGACTGGGAATTAATAAGATATTGTGCAGAAAAAAGGCCGAAATACAATTTTGTTTTTATCGGAAGAAAAGATATCACGAATACAGGACTTGAGAATTCCGGTAATGTCTTTTTCCTGGGCAAAAAACCCTTTCCCGAGATATCCTCCTATGGCCATTTTTTTAATGTGGGAATCATGTTCTGGATTGTAAGAGAGTGGATAATGAATTGTTCGCCTTTGAAATTGAAGGAGTATCTGTCCATGGGAATACCTGTTGTAAGTACTTATATTGAAGAGGTCGAGCAACATTATAAGGATATCGTATATATAGCCAAAACAAAAGAAGAATTTCTTAACTTTATGGATAAAGCATTAACCGAAAACAATCATGAGAGGATTCAAAAAGGAATTGACAAAGTGAAAAACGATTCCTGGTATAATGCTGTTGAAATAATTAATAAATCTATGAAAAATGATCTGGAAATACACTTATAAAATAGTTGACCACTTTAGAAAAACAAACGCTGCCGGCATATACAAAAGCATTATGAAAAGCCAGTGGTGGCCTAAAGAAAAGCTTGATCAGCATCAGTTTGATCTGCTAAGAGAGCTGCTGATTCATTGCAGGGATAATGTACCGTTTTACAGGGAGCTTTTTAAGAAGCATTCATTTGACCCTGACAAAATGACTCAATTTAAAGATATTGAGAAAATTCCTGTGCTGACAAAAGATATAATAAGAAATAATTTTGAAAAATTTAAAGCCGATAATTTTGATGAGTATGTTCCCAGGACAAAAACAACCGGAGGGTCAACAGGTCAGCCAATAACGGTCTACAATGATTATTTATCACACAGTTATCTCGCCGCTAATAATCTTCGCGTGTGGAGTTCTGCCACTGATTACAAAATTGGTGACAAGTTCATTACCATTGCCCACGGGTCACTCCTGCCTGATAAAAATACGATTAAAAACAAATTCTACTTTTTATTTCAGCATTCAACATTAATAAGCAGTTATCATCTCAACGACAAAAGGCTTACTGAGGCAATAAGGATAATAAATAAGAGCAGGGCAAAATTTATGTATGGTTACTCATCATCTATATTCATGATAGCAAAATTTGCCAGTGCAAATAATATAGAAATAAATTCAAAGCTTCAGGCTATTTATTCAACTTCTGACATGCTATACCCGAACCAGCGTAAACTTATTGAATCAGTTTTTAAGGTTACGGTTTTTGATTCATATGGCTGTCCTGAAAGCGGAATAATATCATTTGAATGTAATAACCATAATGGATACCATCTGAACCAGGAATCAGCATTTGTAGAAATCATTAATAAAAATAAAGACGGACTGGGAAAAATAATATCAACGCCCCTCTATAATTATGCATTCCCCCTGATAAGATACGATACGGGAGACGTAGGTAAATATTCAGACGAACAATGTAAATGCGGGAGACATCTGCCGAGAATTTCGGAACTGGGTGGCAGAATAAGAGATTTTGTAATTCTTAAAGACGGAAGATATATTCATGGGGCATTCTTTAATCATTTTAAGCCATTCTACAGGAATGACTGGATTGGTGAATACCAGATAATTCAGAAAGATACTGACAGTTTATTAATAAAGGTAAGTACAAGGCGGACTCCAACACAGGAAGATAAAGATATTATTGTAAATGAACTTAAAAAAGGCCTGGTGCCGGATTTAAAAATAGAATTTGATCTTAATGGTGTTGAATATACTTCAGGGGGAAAATTCAGGTTAATAATATCGGAAGTCAGGACAGACTGGGAAAAATAATTGTTGTTATAAGTTCCTAAAATGAATAATTCTTATAAAAAAAAGAATAAGGTAATCGCTATAGCATCAGAGGGGGGCCACTGGATTCAGCTCATGCGCCTCAAGCCTTGTTTTGATGCTCATGATACTACATATGTTTCAACCAATGAAGGATTGAAAAAAATAATTGAAGGGGACAGCTTTTATAAAGTGCAGGATGCAAACAGATGGAATAAAATAAATTTAATAAAGCTTGCTTTTCAGGTCTTAAAGATCATTTTAAAAATTAAGCCTGATTATGTCGTTACAACCGGAGCAGCGCCCGGATTATTTGCTTTGATTTTTGGCAGACTTCTCGGTGCAAAAACACTCTGGATTGACAGTATTGCAAATGCCGAAGAAATTTCCCTTAGCGGTAAGCTGTCCAGACTGTTTTCTACACTGCATCTGACACAATGGCCAAAACTTGCAGACAAAAAAACGCTTTTTAAAGGAAATATAATATCATGATTTTTGTAATCGTCGGAACACAGGAACCATTTGACAGGCTGGTTAAAACAATCGATAACTGGGCAGGTAAAAACAACATTAAAAATGTATTCGCCCAAATTGCCAGATCAAAATATAATCCTCATAATCTGAAATCGGAATCCTTCATTGAACCATCAAGATTCAATCTCCTTTTTAATAAAGCTGATCTGATAATTGCCCATGCCGGAATGGGTACAATACTTAAAGCCCTTGAAAATAATAAGCCAATAATTGTAATGCCTCGTCTTGCAGAATTAAAAGAACATAGAAATAACCACCAGCTGGCTACGGCAAAAAGTCTTTTGAAACTTAATTATCTGAATGTTGCATTTAATGAAAAAGAATTAACCGGCATGTTAAATAATATTGATAATATTAAATCATTTATACAAATAACCCCCTTTGCTTCAGAAGAGCTGTTAAAAACTGTCAGTGCCTTTTTAAGTTCATAGATTGTAATTTATATACTGATATATCGGTATTATAAAAAATTAATATACATGAAGAATAAACTTATAAGGTTATTAAAAAGAATAAGTCACAATATATCGCCAAGGTATAGAGTAATATTCATGGTTCCCGTGAACCTGATAAGAAAATTAAGATACTACATCCTGCCTGTTTACCTGTATAAGGGGAAAGAAAAATTTAGTGGCCAGCCGGTAAATATTGCCTATCTGGGGTGGGATAATAAAATCTCAAGTTACTGGATGGAAAGATTACTGGAAGGAAAATACGAGTATAGAAGAAAGAAGATAATATTATTCCGGAACGTACCGGATTACTTTTACAGTAACAGGGACATCTGCGATTTGGCCCTGGTTGAAATGAATAAAAACACAAGGGCCCTGGTACCTCCTTATCATGGTTTCATGCTGCCACGATGGTTTATGATGCAAATTGATACTGAAGAATTTGTGAAAAGGATGGAAAAACATGATGTAACAAGACGTATAAGGAAGAATGAACTGACATTTGAATTAAGAAATTCAACAGAAGATTTTACATTTTTTTATAAAAGAATGTACTTGCCTTTCATTGCCAAGAGGCACAAGGAATCAGCAATTATACTCGACTATAAATATTATCTGAATAAATTTAAGAATAAGCAAAACAATCTTGATTTTATACTAAAAGACGGTAATCCCGTTGCCGGCTCATACATTGAGTACATAGGAAACAGGATACGATTGGGCGGTATTGGTGTCCTGGATGGGCGTGATGATATTATTAAAATGGGTGTAATCGGAGCCACATATTACTATGAAATACTTAATTGCTATAAAAAAGGAATCAAATCAATTAATATAGGGGGTTCCAGTCCCATTATTACTGACGGACTGACAAAATATAAACTCTCATTAGGCGGAAAGGCTGAGGAACTCAGATATTTTGACGAGGAAACAATATGGTTATTACCACTAAAGGATTCTCCGGCTGCAAAAAGTATTTTGAAATCGAACCCTTTTATACACCGGATAGAAAACGAACTTCACCGTGCAATATTCGCCGATCCCTCAGAATATGGAGATAAAAAAGAATTCCTGAAATTCATCAATCATACCAGTATTGATAATATTAAAGAAACAAAGATATTTTGTTTTGGCGATCACTCTGAAATCGATAAGTGGATTAAAGAGGATGAAGAACATAAGAATTTACATGCATTGCAGTACGACTGGAAAATTAAATATTAATTTATCACCACTCTCTGCGTATACACTTTATCATCAATTGTAAGAAGAACAAGGTAAATTCCTTTGGATACATGTGAAATGTCTATCTGGGCAACAGGATCAATATCATTAGCTTCCAGATAATCTCTGTAAACCAAATTACCTGCCATATCCTTTATCTGTAGCTCAGATGTATAGAAATCCGTGTTGCTGAAAGATATTTTAAACCTGCCGTCTGAAGGATTTGGAAATATGAGCGGCGATTCCCTTTCATCTTCACTTCCAAACGGATCTATTGAGCTTACTATTTTATCATCCAGTGATTCTATGAGGCCAATATCGGGCTGCCTTCCTGAAGGAACGCCGTAACCAAAAAAATCCATTAATATACCGACACTCCTGCCCCCATCGATTGCGGGAGATGAGGATTCAACGGCAAAATTATCATTATATACATCCTTAAACAATGGATCTGAAGTAAACGAGTTTAAATCCAGTCCCATTGATTTCTGGTAATCATATAAGGAAGAATATTTCTTATCCCCGATATCAAGAAACCCGTCCTGTTCAGGATAAAAGATATTGTTATCAGATACAAGATTATCCATTTTGTGATTAATAGCCTGGTCTCCTTTATCCTGTAGATAGAATATGTTATTATATATAGTAAGTGAAGAATATGAAGTTGAGACTCCTCTTGTATTGTCATAGAATACATTATTGTAAATCTCCGTGCTTGACAGGTAACTGCTGATATTTACCCCTGTGTCGTTCTCCCTGAAGACATTATAATATACTTTCGTCGTTTCCGCATATGAATATATGGCATCACTATTGTTTGAGAATGTATTATACCTTAATGTTATTGTCTTCCCATCTATAATTCTCAGTCCGTTGTCCGCTCCTTCAAGCTGACAGTTCTCAATGATATTATTGTCACAGGTTGTCCCCAGAAAGTAGATACAGCTTATTGCTTCTTCTGCCACTATGCTTAAGTTCTGAATGGTAACATCGCTTTTCTCAAATGCCCTTACTGCAAAATCCGAGGCAGTGCTGTTTATTACAGGTTTGTCCCCTTCCCCGTATGCCCCCAGTGTTACATTACCGGCATATATGTTAATCTTCCCTTCATTGGCCTTTGTACCTCTCTTCTGCAAATAGCTCTTCCCTTCTTCCCATGATACATCGGTCCATGAATTATAGGGATGTTCCTTGGAACCATCTTCCAGCGGATCATTCGTATTGCCAGGGTCAATATAATAGGCGGTAACCGCCGGTATCAGATTAATTGTAATTATTCCCGTACCAGTTAAATATCCCTCCCCATCATCCTGCACCTGTATGTTTAGATCAATCTCTGATAAATTCTCAAAATCCAGCTTCGACGCATTGCTGATGGTAAGTTCTCCTGTTACTGAACCAAGACTGAAAATGTTATTCCCGTTACCTGACAGTATAGAATATGTCAGCTGCTGCCCCTCATCGGGATCATATGCCATTAATTCCATTACTATACTACTTAAATCATCTTCTTCACTGATATCAAACTCCTGGGCATTTATTACCGGAGGATTATTATCAACTTCAGGATTAACATGATATATATTTATCGTTACATAAGCACTGTTTGACAGGGGCGTGCCATAATCATCAGTCACTCTTACCAGCAAACTAAATACATCATTATTTAATAATCCGTCATTGTTATTGACTGCCAGTGCTCCCGTTGCTGAGGATAGTATGAACGCGTTACTTATATTTCCCGATACTATTGCATAGTCCAGGTTCTGTCCCATATCCATATCATATGCGATCACATTTGCAACATTCGTCCCGCTAGCAGTATTGTCATAAACAGAATAACTCTGATCATTTATTGATGGCCGGTTATTATGAACCGTTGTTGTATCTCCTTCAGTAAATTCATATGCTCCAATGTCAGGATAACCTACTACCGGATTCCCATCGATATCGGTGTTCATACCCAGGTTTACCCCTTTATTAATAGATGGAGAATTCTCATCAGGTTTATAATTTAATTTCTCAGGATTTAAGAACAATGGTTTCTGATAGATTGAATTTTTATCATATCCCTGGTCCTGTAAGGATGTCAAATCTTTATAACCGGTCCCCTTAAGAGTCCACCCGGCACCTGGTGAATATAAATTATTAGAGGACTCAAAATTCATATTCGGACCAACAACATAATAGGCACTTGAAATATTGGTTAAAATATTATTCTTAAACTTAATATCATAAGCCAGGTCGGAATTTGCATCCAGGCCCCTGCCACAACTATCAATAATATTATTATATATCTCCGCTGATTCACTTCTGCAAAAAATCGCACGATCATAACCTTTTATTATATTATGATGTATTATTCCGTTCACCTTAATGGCATTGCTTTCCTTTAATTTAAACTTACTGATAAACTTGTTATACCTGACTGTCTCGCCCTTCCCCATCGAACCATAGGCAAAATCATCACCAGGACCGCCATAACAGGTATTAAACTCAAATATACCATTGGAATATTCACTAACATCACCCAAACAACCATGCGAACATATGAATACTCCCTTGGGTCCGGTGCTGTTGGAATGATCCAGCAGATTATGATGAACATAAAAGTTTGCTGCCCTGATATTCAGCTGAATGCAGTCCCCGACCGTGCCAACCAAATCAATATGATGTATATAGTTATATGCTATTTCTATATTTTCACTTTCTCCATAAATTCCTTCCGAGCCACAATACCCTATTTCATTATGCAGTATTTTAGTATAATTAGGAGTATTAAACAGGACAATACCGTGCCATTCATTATGCACAGAAATATGATGTATATAGCAGTTCTTAATTGTTACGTAGTCAGCTCCGTCTATGCTGATACCATAATGGCAATTACCTGTAAGTTCAATCCCATCTACAATAATATAGTTCTTTACCTGAATAGTAATACCAAAATCAATAGTGTTGGCAATATTTAATTTTGGTTTGTTTCCTGTTCCAAAAGAACCATATACAATAGGATTACCACTTGTTCCTGAACTGGTTACTATTAATCCCTCTGACCATACTCCTCCCTTTTTAAACAGTATCGAGTCGCCCGGTTTAAAATAAAAGGAATTTACTTTGCCGACCGACTTCCATGCCTGATTCGGATCTGATCCCGTATTCAGATCTGAACCACTTGTCCAGTCAACATAATACGTGGTCTGCGAATTCAAGTCATTTAAACATAGAAAGAATAAACCTAAAC
>CAZOLY010000057.1:0-18614 GCA_964580815.1 uncultured Bacteroidales bacterium | reverse complement strand
AACCTTTGTCCGGGGCGATAAAATTTTTGCTGTCTCTGCCATAAAGTGAACTCCTGAAAATACAATAATATCGGCATTAGTGCTTTCTGCTTTCCTTGACAAGTCAAGGCTGTCACCCACAAAGTCAGCTATATCCTGAATTTTATCATTCTGATAATAATGGGCCAGTATAACAGCATTTTTTTCTTCCCTCAGCCTTTTTATTTCTTCAATAACATCCAAATCTTTTGGCACTTCCATTTTCAGATATCCAAAATCCTTCAAGTCTTTTTTATTAACAATATAATTCATTAATATATATTTAAATTACCTGTATTATTCTTTTTATAGTCTGTTAATTGTGTTTATAAATTTATTATGTTTTTCTTGCTTTTAAAGTAATTAAAAATTTACTAAATGATTTTCAACAATCATAAACTTATTTAATTTTTGATTTATAAACCGATACATACTTTTTAACAAGCTGTTAATTCATACCGTTCTGTAAAATTAATTAGATTTTTTAAAACGGTATCTTGTTTAAATAATGTTAAGTTTCAGATAAGAATTTCTAAAAAATATATTTTTATATTTTAAAACAATTTATATACATGTTTTGTAAACCGGAAGTCAAGTTTTTTTATGAATTTTAACATTCAATAAGCTAACAAAGATTTAACATTCCTGTTAATAATATATTTATTTTATATTTGCCTTTAAGTTATAATACCAATGGACAGAATAAGAATTGCCATAGCAAGTGATCATGCCGGATATGAATTAAAGAAAGGGTTGCTGGAATATCTTGGGAAGAAAGGGTATATAATAAAGGATTTTGGTACATATTCCGCTGTAAGTGTAGATTATCCTGATTTCGCCCATATTCTTGCGGAGGCGGTTTCAAAGAAGGATTTTGATTATGGGATATCGCTCTGCGGTTCGGGAAATGGCATAAACATGACTGTTAATAAACACCGGGAGATAAGATCTGCTTTATGCTGGAATGTTGAAATTGCAGAATTGGCAAGGAGGCATAATGATGCCAATGTCTGTGCATTGCCAGCCAGGTTTATTACTATCAGTGAGGCAACGGATATTGCAGACAGGTTTCTGAGCACGCCCTTTGATGGAGGGAGGCATAAGAGGAGAGTAGATAAGATTCCCCTTAAAAAGAATAAATAATATCATGGCTTAAGCACATACTTTCTTACTGTCAGAATAAGTATTATTCCTGTAATTGTACCTCCGGCATTTGCCAGTACATCATTAATGCTGCCGGTTCTGTTTGCCAGGAAAAAATACTGGACCAGTTCAATAATGGTACCCCATGATAGTGTTATAACTGACAAAAATATCCAGGTAAGGTAGCTGTTTTTCAGTGTATTTTTGTATTTGGCAAAGTCAATATAAAGGACAATCGAAAAGACGAGATACATAACAAAATGAAAATACTTATCCATATGCTTTATATTGGACAGGAATGTCCGGTGAACTTTATTTACAGGTATTACACAGGCAACTAAAATTATAATAGCCCATATTGATGATAATATAAAATTACCTGTAATCGCGGGGATTGTTGATCTCCTCATACTTCAGAATAAAAAACTGATAAATATAGGCAATAAGGATTAATTTTTTTATCATTTAAATTTTTCTTATATTAAATACCATAAACACGGGCATATTCGCATGAAAATAAGAATGACGGTATATGAGATGCTTTCAATACTGAAAAGCGAAAAAATCAAAACCTGGTTTGATTTGGGAATTTTTATTGACCGGTTCAGGGAAACAAAGCCGTTGCCGACGGTTAAATTTAGCGGAACATACAAGGAATTCAAGAAAAGGATTACAGAAGGGGGACTGGCATTTATCACATTTTTATATTCTGTAGACGGGGTAACAATAGAAGTTGAAAAATATGCCAAGATATTCAGAAAAATACTTAAAGGCATAAAAGTTCATTATATATGCGGCAGGTTTTATCCCGAGTCATATAAGCTTATTGACAAGGGCATCATTAAGCATGAAATACCCGAGATGAGAGCTTTTGATAACTGGAAGCTTTACAGGGACTTTTATTTTACAAAGCTTGAAAGGGGGGGCAGGAAGTATAATGAATTAATAATTAAGTTCTGGGAAGAAGTATTAATAATAACTGAGAAATTAGGGACTTATATTGAGAATAATAACATAAATCTCTTGTACCTGGTAAATGTATGTTCAAATCCGGGTAATATATCTATGGCGCTGGCGACTATATTTGTCTCCGAATACCTGGGGATACCAGTCATTAATAATAATCATGACTTTTACTGGGAGGGAGGCAACAATAAAATTGATATTCTTGAAAAGGGGCTTAAAGAGGGGCCCCGTGATTTCTTTTTCAACAATGCCGATATAGGAGAGGTATTTTCAGTAATAGAGGTATTATTTCCCTGGGAATCGCGTACATGGATTAATGTAAATATTAACCAGATGCAATCGAGGCGCCTGGTAATTGATAAGGGGCATAATCCTGCAAATGTTGCTGAAATAGGGACGGCCGTCGACACTGACAAGTATTTTAATGTAAGCAAAAGGGAAAAAATAAATACATTTTACCAGTTTGAAAAGATCCTGAGCCGTTATAGCAATGCTTTAATAAGTTATTCGGTGTCCGATGTAATAAAAAATAATCTTGTTGACCGCAAAGATTCCAGGCCGATATTAATAGGTGCAAAGACAAGGCCTGTTGAAAAGTTCCTTGCTGAAAACATAATCTTCCTTCAGCCAACAAGAATAATAGGAAGAAAAAGGATTGAACTGGGATTTAAGCTTATTAAGAGGCTTTTTACGAACGTTAACTTTGTTGAACAATTTAAGATAACTCCTAATTTAAAATTAACGGTTATTGTCACAGGGCCCATTGCTGTGGGTCATTTTGAATATTACCAGAAACTTATAATACGGTTTTCAGAGCTTTTAAATGTAATTGACCCGGGCCTCAGGAATAAGGTATACCTGGCATTTTTATTCAGTGAACTTGACAAGGAGTCGTTTAAAAGCAGGTTCAGCAATCCGGTTGGAGTGCCGGAGCTATACAATATAGCCTCACTGGTTCTTTTGCCGAGCAGGACCGAGGGGAGGGGCCTCCCGATTATTGAGGCCACAGCCTGCGGAACGCCAATATTTTGCAGGAGGTATTTCCCGAAAAACGTGTATTCTGAGGTTATTGGCGAGCATCTGCCCGAAATTGACAGGCTGAAGGTCATAGAATTCAGAGGCAAAAAAATAACATCAAAGCATGCTGACGAGGTTTTTGACAGGGTAATGTTTCCTCATAAGTATACGGAAGAAATTCTGCATAATAAGAATGCAATATTAGGCAGGTTCAGTCTCGAAGCCCTCACAAATAACATAAATAATATTTTACACAGGCTTTACGACCAGGTACTGCCGAATGACAAGTCTATGGAGATTGTAAAAGCCGAAATAAGCAGGTACAAAAAGGTTGTAAATTTCAGCAATGACGATTTAAAGGCAATATTAAATACGGAAAAAAGGCATTTCCTGCCTGGATTCGGGAGGCTGGCATTCATGCTGAATTTAAAGTCATTAATTGATCCCAGTGCGTTCAGGGCCGAAGAGCAGCAAATAAGGGGGTTCGTCCATAGCTATGCCAGTAAACTGCTGAAGGACTACTGCTCGATAACCATTTCAACAGAAAAGAAAATTAAGTTTTTTAATGCCGTAGACAATATATTTCAATACCATGAAGGAGAAGTAAAGATAAGGCATGACCATTCCTTCGCCTACAGGCACAGAAATAAAAATTATTATCCCTACCAGGATTTTACTGCCCAGGAGTTGACCGGACTGGTAAATTTGCTTTTTTTGAAGATAGTGAGTCCCAGGGCAAGGAAAATCGTGGATGAGAGCCCCCATTTTTTTACTGACTGGAATCTTGCCCTTGCAGAACTGACTTCGAGTTCGGATATTGCAATTGATGACAGGGAAAGGCTAATAAAGAAATTACAGACAAATATACCTATTGGTATTTTCCCGGGAGATTATGTAAAGTATGAACTTGAATTTTTCGCTTTACAGTCTGTAAGGTCAAGGCTCAGGCTGGCTATAGAGGAGGAGCTGGATAATAAACTGATAATTAAGAATAAAAGGAGGCTTGCGCCTGTTTATGTCTTTGCACATACTAAACCTATAGGCAAATGGTATAATAAGGATGATATAATTAACTATATTGAATCGGGAAAAGAAAAGGAGCTATTTTTATTGTATAAACACGGACTGATAAAGATTATCGACTCCAAACAATTGTGCCTTGGTATACATTTCCCCCAGATGGGAGCAAAAGCATTGAAGGTTTTGAGATATATCCGTGAAAATAAGGGATTTCTTATCTCAAACAGGCAATTTGCTTCAATAATGAGCGATTTTATAGATATAGACTGTTTCCATATAGGTAATGCCGTACATCCGATTACTGCCAATATTATGGGAATTCCTGTAAATAGCGGGTATATCCAGTTTGTGCCGGCCGGCATAAGGACTACGCTGGCATATCCTTCACCCATACAGACAGCCAAAGATTTTGACCAGATAATAAGCAGCAGGCTGTTTAGCAGTGCGGTAAAAAAATACGGGGAAGAGGAGCTGTTTCGGATTATTAAAAAAGATTCGGAGGAGAGAGGCTCTCCTGCAGATTTTGTGCTGAAGAACCTGCAGGGCATAAAAGAAAAAAGCAATGAAATTGAATATGAGTATTTAAGCGGTATTTATAGTGACGGATTACCCTGGAATGGTGCTTATGCAAAGGTAAATGTTAATAATTCAAATCATAAGTGGGTATTCAGGACCGTGTCAAGTGTCAACGGGACAAAAAAGGTGACGACTCTTGCAGATGAATTCACCGTGGAGACAGGAAATGACGTAAAAATAGCGTGGAACGGAGGGTATATACTTAATCCCGAACTTGTAGGCAAGCTGGGATTACCCGAATCTTATATAGGGTCACCGCTGGGGCTGCTGATATCGGACAAAAAAATTGTCAGTCCCCCTTTATATAATAAAGCAGCTTTCATGGTAAACAGTGACGGTAAAATAGACATAAGAAGGGTAAACTCAAAAAAGGGAATAACCATATCGAGAAAGAAAACGAAAGTCGTTATTAGCGGTGAAAATTACAACTGCGAGCATCCGGGGCCGGAGCCATGCTACTATGATTTGCTGCACAAAAGCGGTGAGATTATAGCAAAAGGCAGGGTCATAGTCAGATTATCGGGAAATATCATTAAGGATATAATAAAAAACAGCAGTTCGGTAAAAATCATACCTGTCGGACTGACATTATCCTTTCCTGCGGATAAGTTTCCTGAAGATTTTGATGAACTTGAAGCAGAGCTTAACTTAAAGGTAAGTGGGATCAATAATATTCTCCATGCCGTGGAGGCCGGACCTTTGCTTGTTGACAATGGAAAAGCCGGTATCAACATGGAGTATGGGGGGTGGACCACCAGGAATTCCATCGATACCCAGGCCGCAAGACTGGACTACACTGATATGCGCGGTCCCAAAATAGCTGCCGGTCTCGACAGGGATGGTAATTTGCTGGTGCTTACCGTTAACGGACGGATAAGGGAGTCGGTGGGCGCTACGCATATAGACATGGCTGAAATTATGGTTAAGCTTGGCGCAGATAAGGCTATGGGATTTGATCCGGGGGGTAGCAGTACACTTGTGGCGGATGGAAAAGTATTAAATATTTCTCCCTATAATAAAGAATATGAGAAAAATATCTATTCACTGCCCCCCGAACCACGGGCAGTTTCGAATGCGATTTTAGGTTATACTGACGATAATATAGCTACCTGATATGAAAAGATTTATTGCCGCGAACATAATATTGATAATTACAATTAGTTGTTATTCGCAATTGATAAAAGATACGGTTTACTTTGACAGGAACTGGCAGCAGTCGACAAGGGGAAATGCCGGATATTACAGGGTTATCAGCAATGACAGCAGCGGAAAAATTCAATTCCTGGTAAAGGATTATTACATTTCCGGACATATTCAGATGGCCGGTACATACAGGTCAATTTATCCTGATTTTAAAACAGGTACTTTCAGGTACTGGTACGAGAACGGACAATGCCAGATAGAATGTAATTTTCATAACAATAAGCTTAATGGCGACTACCTTGAATATTATGATAACGGGAACCCAAAAGTGAAAAGGAGCTATGTCAACGGATTAATAAACGGGACAGAAAAGACCTGGTCTTTGTCAGGTTTCCCGGCAAAGGTCGTTGAATACAGGTTTGGAGCCAGGCACGGCAAATTTTCAACATACTATGATAATGGCCGGTTAATAAGGAGGGACATATATAAAAATGATAAATTTATTAAGGGCAGATGTTTTACCCGTGAAGGAAAGGACACTGCCTATTTTGATTATTTTGTCATGCCCCGGTTTGATGGAGGGCTGGAAGGATTTAAGGAGTTTATTCTGGAAGGCATTAAATATCCCGAAGCTGCCCGGCAGAATAATGAAGAAGCACAGATATATCTTAATTTTACCGTTGACAAGCAGGGGAATGTGATAAAAGCAAGAATAATCAAATCGGATAAGGAATATTTTAATGAAGAGGTAATAAGGGTAATAAGCTTGTCTCCCAGGTGGATCCCCGGTAAAAAGGACGGTAAAATAATAGATGTATCAATTACTATTCCTATAAGATTTAAAACAGACTGAATTTTCCTAAAAAATATCACCTTTCACATAATTATAACATCCTGTACTTTAAAATCCTATACATCAAATAATTAGAAAAAGCAGTTCATGAAAATGCCGGTTTTATTGTTCAGGTGACTATTGCTTTCAGGTAAACAAAAATTAATGATGCATCTCATTATAGATTAATGTATTATATTAAGCCTGCCTATATTAATAGGCATTTCATTTTGATTATATCATTTATTTATTATTAAATTTGCAGTCGAATAAATCAATAATTATTACAATTTATATTTACAAAAACAAACATCCTCTAAAACTATCCTTAAGAATATATTATTCTAAGTTATAAGCTTTTAAATTTTACACTAACAATAAATCAGATGGACATAGAAGGCAAAATGTACAAAAGATTTCTGGAGCGCTATGATAAGTACATGGAACAGCACGGGGACAATGTGAGTGAGAAGCAGCACTCCAAGGGAAAGCTGACTGCAAGAGAAAGGATCGAATTGTTATTTGATCCTGATTCTTTTGAAGAGATTGATGCATTTTCCAAGCCCTATCCGTCAGGTGGTGAATTCGGGAAGATTGTTTCCGCATATGGTGATGGTGTGATTATAGGGCATGGAAGGATTGCGGGGAGGCTGGCATTTGTATACGCCCAGGATTTCATTATTATGGGCGGCTCCCTGGGATCGGTGCATGCCTCAAAAATTGCAAAGATACAGGATATGGCACTTAAGATGGGAGCTCCGATGATTGGATTGATTGATTCAGGAGGGGCCCGCATTCAGGAAGGGGTGGCAAGCCTTGCAGGGTATGCCAGTATTTTTCACAGAAATGTCAAGTCTTCAGGTGTTATACCGCAGATTTCAGTAATTATGGGTCCCGCTGCCGGGGGAGCGGTGTATTCGCCGGCATTAACCGATTTTGTATTTATGACTAACAAGACGAGTTACATGTTTGTTACAGGGCCCAATGTGGTTAAGGAGGTGCTGAATGAGGATGTTACTTTTGACGAGCTGGGGGGAGCGAACGTACATATGCAAAAGAGCGGTGTAGCGCAGTTTGTATATGAAGATGAAGAGAATACCATCAGGGGTGTCCAGAAATTACTTTCCTACCTGCCGTCAAACAATCTTGAGAATCCCCCTTATGTTGATTGTGGCGATACTGAGGAGCGTGCAGAAGATAAGCTGCGCGAGATAGTGCCTGACGATGCGAATAAACCTTATGATATAAAGGATATAATAAACCTGATAGTCGATAAGGGTTCATTTTTTGAGGTTGCCGAGTATTATGCCCAGAATGTTGTTATCGGATTTGGCAGGTTGAGGGGAAAGACAATAGGCATACTAGCCAACCAGCCGAAGGTCCTTGCCGGGACTCTGGATATAAATTCTTCTGTAAAGGGCGCCCGGTTCATCCGCTTTTGTGATGCTTTTAATATTCCTATACTGACGCTCGAAGATGTGCCTGGCTTCCTTCCGGGAATTGACCAGGAGCATAACGGTATAATAAAGCACGGGGCCAAATTATTGTATGCATACAGCGATTCAACTGTTCCCAAGATTACTGTCATAGTGAGAAAATCATATGGAGGAGCATATTGTGTTATGAACAGTAAAAACCTGGGAGGAGATTTTAATTTTGCATGGCCCACAGCTGAAATTGCTGTAATGGGACCGGAAGGGGCGGTATCCATACTGTTCAGAAAACGGCTGGCTGAGGCTCCTGATCCTGACAAGCTGAAGAAAGAATTAGCTGTAAAATACCGTGAAGAGATAGCAAATCCTTTTATTGCCGATGAAAAGGGCTATATTGATGAAGTAATTGACCCTGCAATTACAAGGATGAAGCTTATTACGGCATTTGATGCGCTGGAAAACAAACATGTAAGTGTTCCTTCGAGGAAACACGGCAATATTCCATTATAATTCCGAATTAACTTTTTACCACGTCAATAAAAAATTATATTAATTACAGTCTTGTTTTAGTACAATTTTTTAATACATTTGAATTCTCCTTTTAACCCTGTATTATGAAAATTAAAAGTCTGCTAATTGCCAATCGCGGAGAGATAGCCTTGCGCATTAACAGTACGGCGAAGAAGTTGGGGATAAAGACTTTTGGTATAAAAACTGCGAAGGAGCCTAATGCATTTTATCTTAAGCATGTTGATCAGATTTGTGACTTTTCCGATGATATTGGGGAAATACCTGAATTTCTGGATATTGAAAAAATAATAAGTGCTGCCAAAAAAAATAAGATTGACGCTATTCACCCGGGGTACGGATTTTTGGCCGAGAGCCCTTATTTTGCAACACGCTGTGAAGAGGAGAAAATCTGCTTTATTGGTCCGTCCGCTTCAGCCATATATAAGATGGGCAATAAGACTATAGCCAAGCAGCTGGCAACAAGGTACGATATACCATTATTAAAGGGCAGTATAGGTAATATCATAAACGTAGCCCATGCAAAGGAGATAGCAAAGAAAATAGGCTATCCTGTAATATTGAAGGCTGCTGCAGGAGGCGGGGGAAGAGGCATGAGAATAGTGGAGAAGGAAATAAAGCTGGAAAAAATGTTTAAAATGGCCACTGATGAAGCGGAAAAGGCATTCGGCGATCGTTCATTATTTATTGAAAAATATGTCAGGAATCCCCGTCATATTGAATTCCAGATTCTGGGCGATAAACACGGCAACATTGTCCATCTTGGCGAGAGGGAGTGTTCCATACAACGCAAGCACCAGAAACTTATAGAAGAATCACCGTCCGTCGTGGTGGATCAGAAGCTCAGGAGAAAGATGGGCGAAGCGGCGGTACGTATAGCCGAATCGGTAGGCTATTACAGCACGGGGACCGTAGAATTCCTGGTTGACGATGCCAGGAACTACTATTTTATGGAAATGAATACAAGGATTCAGGTTGAACATCCTGTAACAGAAATGACTACAGGCATAGATCTTATTGAGCAGCAAATTAAAATTGCCGAAGGAGAAAAGCTGCCATTCACACAGAAGAGCATCAAATTAAAAGGATGGGCTATAGAGTTGAGAATAAATGCCGAAGATGTCCAGGCCGGCTTCTCCCCTAATCTTGGCACAATTGAAATGATCAGCTATCCAAAAGGTAAAAATATTCGTATTGACAGTGGTATTAACAGCTCCTCAACTATTACTCCTTACTTTGATTCTATGATCGCCAAGCTTATAGTGCATGGTGAAACAAGGGAAAAAGCCATATCGGCAGCTGTAAGTGCCCTGAAGAAGTTCTGGATAAAGGGAATTAAGACAACTATTCCCTTTTGTCTTGCAGTGCTTACGAACAAGAAATTTAAAAAGGGAGACTTTAACACATCCTTTATTGATAAGGAAATGGACAAGCTCTATTACCAGGAGGCGGACGACGAAATGCTTGCTGCTTACGTGGCAGCATTTGATTTTGCAGCAGAACTCGAAACAGACCGCTCAACTTATGTTAACTTCCAGCAGGGCAAGGACATAAGCCCCTGGGTATTGAATAAAAGGCTCAGATCAATTTAATTCTAAATCAGGATTATGAAAGTGCATAACAAGAAAAGCAAAATCGTTAAGGATGAGTATATTGCTGTTACACTGAAAAATAAAAGATACAAGATAAACAGTCTTTTTGGTGAAGATCTTAAAATAAACAACAAGAAGGCGGATATAAAAATATTTGAAAGCGAAGAAGGATTCACATACCTTGTATGGAAGAATAGAAAATACCTGGCTGAAATTACTGATAAAAGCCAGAATAAATATACCGTATTATTAAATGGGGTTAGTTATTCGTTCTCTGTCGAATCCCCGATATCATATAAAAGGAAAAAATACCTGGACAAGCACAAGGAGAAGAGTAAAACCGAAGCAATAATTGCCCCTATGCCCGGGAAAATTGTTGATCTGCTTGTTGAGGAAAATGCCGAGATAAAGGAAGGGGAGCCCATTCTAATTTTGGAGGCTATGAAAATGCAGAATGAGATAAGCTCAAATGTTACAGGCAAAATAAAAAAGATACTGGTAAAGCAGAATGATTCGGTAGCAAAAGATGATGTGTTGCTGGAAATAGAAAAGTAGGTTCACATTTTAGCCTTAACTTTGCTTATATAGTCGATAGCAAGGTCTTTATTACTGGTATTGATAACCCCGATCATATAATTGGAATTGATCAGTATAAAGAGCATCCCGTTAAAAAAATCCTGTATTATGCAGGTATCTCCCTCTTCGGTTATTTTGTCTTCATTCAGTAAAGATGAATAACTTTCCAACATTGACCTTACTTCGGATTCGCTGTTCAGTTTAATGATAAACATTTTAAACTTTTCCTGCATATCATATTCGGCGGTGAAGGCTGAATGTAAAACACTATAGCCCAGGAAGTCCCGTGCTATGTAACTTTCGGTGTTGGCAAGCTTCCCTTCGGGGGGAAAAAGGTCCAGCACCGGGGGCCATTTATTACCCGTATCAAGTGTATTATCAATTGCCGCGGCAATTTCCAGAAATGATGCCTTATCAGCAAGAGATTTACCGGACGAGGTCATTTTCACATAATACTGTCCGGTGAAAAAGTTCAGGACGCCAGGCTCATAATAGCCCTGCACGCCGACATCAATAAAATTGTAATCCGGCATTCTTTCGGCTGTATAGATGCCAAAGGCATTATCAGCTGAACTGTGCCTGTACAGTTCAACATTTATCGTTTTACCTTCATTATTAGTATAAACGGCAATAAATAAATTCTCAAAGTCATAAGCCAGGTAAATATCTGCAGCTCCATCAATATATTCCCACAGTGTAACATGATCGTATACGACATCATTTATATCCGTTTTCCATCCTTTGAGATCGGGGAACAGGCTACCGGGATTACTTTTCACAGCTATTGAGGACAGCAAGCAAAAAATCGCGGGAAATAACAGATGTTTTTTCATTTTATAGAAGTATAAATGGATTACTAAATTAAAAAATTTTCAGCACTTACAGAGAGGGAGTTACTCTTTGTGATTTGCTGCTGGTTGAAAACTTCTGAAAAATTAGTCCCCGAATTCCTCAAAAACATAATAGTTTTGGCAGTCGGAGCGGTTTATGCAACTGCCTGATTAATTGCTTTCCGGTAACATACAGATATGTTGAAAAAAGTTATCTATACAGGTATTATATCTTGCTGTTTTCTGGTATTATTTTCCCTTAACAAAAGTCAGGATCAGGCTGGCGCAAGGGATAACAGGATTACGGATAACAATGCTGTAGAAATGAGGGAAGTACCCGGTGAGTTTGAAAGTATTGTAAGGAGTTATGATAATCTTTTTTCAGGGGAATTTAAGGAAAGCGGGTGCCCGGGAGCTGCTGTTACAATTGTCAGCAGTAAGGGCTTAAAGTGGGCCAGGGGCTACGGTGTAAAGGAAGCGGGTACAGATGATTCAGTGGATATTAATACTGTTTTCAGGATAGGGTCGGTTTCAAAGGGATTTGCGGCAGTTCTCACAGGCATGCTGGTGGAGGACAGCCTGCTAACGTGGGATGACAAGGTAAAGGAACATATTCCGGGCTTTTCACTTAAAGATTCGGTAAATACAAGCGATTTAACTGTACGCCATATCATGAGTCATACTTCCGGACTCCCCAGGCATACATTTACCAACCTGCTTGACCAGGATGTTCCCTATAATGATATTGTAAAGATGCTGGCAGATGTTCCGGCAATCGGTCGTCCGGGGGAGGTATACAGTTACCAGAATGTAGTTTTCAGCCTTATCGGAGATATATTAAAAAACATAACGGGGAAATGTTACAATTCTTTAATTGTGGAGGAGATATTTGAGCCCCTGGAAATGCATGATTCATCAATAGACTATTATAGCCTTTTAAGTTGCAGCAACATTGCACAGCCTCACGTAGCTGTAAATAATACTTATAAAACCAGGAAAAACAGTGGCAGGTATTATTCTGTTTCTCCTGCATCGGGGATAAACACAAGCATTTCTGATATGTCAAAATGGCTGCTTGCTTTACTTGGTAATAATCCGGATATTATAAAACCGGAAGTACTTGATGAGGTATTCAGGCCACGTATAAGGACCTATATAAAATATAAATACTACGGGCACTGGAAGGGGCTGGGGAATTTATACTATGGCCTCGGATGGCGTATTTTTGAGTACAGGGGGCAGCAAATAATATACCATGGGGGCTACGTTAATGGCTACAGGGCAGAAATTGCTCTTTGTCCGCATGAGGGGGCGGGAATAGCTGTCCTGTTAAACTCTTCATCAAAACTGGGATGCAGGTGTATACCGGAATTCTTTGATATGTATTTTGAAAAACAAATAATATCAGAATAATTATGTTAAATACGATATTAAAAGTATTTCATTTTTCTTTGACACTGATTTTTTTGGGAGGACCAGCAGAGGGTGAGGATGCAAAAATAATCGGACTGGCAGATGCGATGGCCCTGGCCGGCAAAAATTTACACGATACCATTTCTGATGATTATGCAGTAAGCATTAAGTCGGAATATTACACATGGATCTACAACCACAACAGGTTAAAGGTTTTGGATGAGAAGAAAGCATTATACAGTGATTTAATGGCAATATCGGAGTTACGTTATAAATCGGGGGAAACAGACATAACAGGCAGGGCGGGGGCTGAGATCGAATATTTAAAAGCTGAATTGCAGTACTCGGATGCCAGGAATGATATTTTTGTCTCGGAGAATAACCTGAGAAAGTTGCTGTTTACCAGTAGTGATATTCAGCCTGAGAGTGACAGCCTGGGGAAGTACAATCTGCCGCAAGGCAGGATGGAAATGGCGGAAAGCGACAGCCTTACGAATAATTATTCAGGTTTTTTGATGCAAAGGGAGTATGCAAATCTGAAGCTCCTGTTGAAGAAGTATGACGACCAGCTTGTTTATTACGGCAAGATTTACAGTCTTTCGCAGTGCCTTATTGATGCTGCCAGGCTAAGGTACGAAAATGAAGATATTGAATATTTTGATTATACCGGACTGGTAAACGGGGCTATTGATTTAAAGCTTAAGTACCTGGAGACGCTGAATTTATATAACCAGGCCGCACTTAAGATTGAATTATACATAAACAAAAATCTGCATAATGAAAAAAATTAGTACTGCTATCATTGTACTGCTTGTCATTTCATGCCATAACGGGAAGGTTGATAAAGTCTCTGAAGATTCCCTGCCAGGTGCAGATACTTCCCGTACTTTCCGATGCAAAGGGTACTTTTCACTTCATCCTGCGAGGTTGGCAACAGTCACAGCACCAATCAACGGATTTATAAAGAAAATGTATTATAACACGGGAGATTACGTAAAAAAAGGATCATTGTTAGCGGTTTTAACCCATCAGGATTATATAAAAATCCAGGAAGATTATTTGGAAGCCAAAAATCAGGTTGATTATTATATTGAAGATTTTAAGAGGCAGGGTGAGCTGACACTTGAACATGCATCTTCAATAAAGAGAATGCAGAGGGCCCAAACTGATTACTGGGCCAATGAAGCCCGGTTAAGGGCTCTGAAGGCTCAGCTGGATTACATAGGTATAGATGCGGGCAAGGTGGAGAAAGAGGGATTTACAAATACCATTAACATTTATGCGCCTGTCAGCGGTTATATAACAGAGGTAGACGGCAATACAGGCAAGTTTATTGATTCATATGCATTTATTTATGAAATAGCTGACATAGAAGAGTTATATATAAGCTTTGAATTGCCGTGCATGCTATATGACAAAATATATCAAAATATGCCCATAAAATTTTCCTTATCAGGGGGGAGCGGCATACTGTCAGGTGCCACTATCAGGACTATAGGCCAGGTTTTTAATGCCCGCACAAATACCGTTAATATAATTGCACAGCCCGATTCCGTTAATAAGATGTTCAGGCCGGGGATGAATGTTGAAGTAGTAATAACGCCGGGTGAAAATTTAAAAAATCAATAACTTCCTGTCGCAGAAACAGATATTTTTTTGTTACATTCTATCATTCAATATATAGAAGTTGTATATTTGTCAGGTATAATATTCTTTAACCCTAACCAATAAATTATTACTGCGTATGGAAACACCTAATAATCAAACTCATGAAACCAAGGACTATAAGCATGGCAGTCCTGGAAAAGAAACCGGAAAAGAAACCCGCCTGGTTCTATTAATTGTAATAGCGGCCCTGGCTGTCCTCATACTAGTTATGGGATATTTTTTATATAGTTTTTCGAAGGATCTTAAGAAAACAGAGGAAGCTAATATGCTCCTGAAGGAACAAAAGGTTGAGCTTGAGAATAAATTAAACTCGCTGATTGTCGAATATGATTCGTTGATGACCACTAATGACAGCATTAACAACCTGCTGTCCGTTGAACAGGAAAAAATCAGGAGGTTGCTGAAGTACCGTGCTTCGGATGCAACCAAAATAAAAATGTATACCAAGGAGCTTGAAACCTTGCGCGAAGTTATGAGAAGCTATATTGTACAGATTGATTCACTTAATATGAAAAACCAGGAGCTGACGGCCGAAAATGTTATGGTAAGATCAAGGCTGCGTGAATCGGAAAGTGACAGGGAAGCCTTATCAAGGCAGGCGGAGCAGTTGTCTTCACGGGTTCAGCTGGCTTCGGTGCTTACTGCAAAGGATGTTGTTGTTTATCCTTTAAACAAGAGCAGCAAGGTAAAGGATAAAATAAGCAAAGTTGAAAAGATAAAGGTATGTTTTACTGTCAGGGAGAACAGTGTTGCCGAGCCGGGGACAAGGGATATTTATATGAGAATTATAAGGCCTGACGATGTCGTTCTGGCATCTGACGGAGGCAATCTTTTTGAATACAATGGAGAGCAGGTAGTATACTCTGCAGTAAGGCAGCTGGAATATGAAAACAAGGATATGGATATGTGTATCTTCTGGGAAAACGCGGAGATGCTTATTCCCGGAATATACACTGTCATTCTTTATTGTGAAGGTTATGAAATAGGATATTCCACATTTGCACTAAAATAGCTTTTAAATGATGTGGTTTATAATAAAGGGACTGCATCAATTTTAAGATGCAGTCCGTTTTTTTTTATTATTTTATTAACTTAGTAATTAGAGTAAATTATTAATAAAGTTATTTTTTATTATGAGGATAGGAATTGTTATTGGAAGAATCGGGGGCGTTGATGGAGTTGCCCTCGAGACGGAGAAATGGATAGAGGTTTTAAAAAGGATGGGGCATGAAATATTCATTTTATCGGGGCAGTATGAGGAGAGGAAGATGAATCATGAGTTTGAGACACTTATTCCCGAGATGTCTTTCTTTTCTCCTGAAAGTTACTGGGGCCAGAAGAAGGCCTTTTTTCATCCTGACGCTGATATTGATGAGTTGCTCGAGCATATTGATCTCTATTCCAAGGTAATATACAAGAGGATTGTAGATTGGCTTGATCATCGAGAAGTAGAATTGATGATTTCCGAAAATGCTTCTGCTTTGCCGTCTCATCTCGAAATGGGAATAGCAATAAAGAAAGCAGTAAAAAGGTCGGGGTTACCCACAATTACTCACGATCATGATTTTGCATGGGAAAGGGGAGGAAGGTACGTTTCTCCGCACCAGAAGATAAATGAGCTTATAGAAGATACTTTTCCTTTGCGCATGCCGAATTCTGTTCATGCTGTGATAAATACACATGCCGCGGAAACGCTGAAGGAAAAATACAACAGGGATTCGGTTAATGTGCCCAATGTTATGGATTTTGACAAGCCCTTTGGAGTAATAACCGATAAGAATATATGCCTGCACAGGAACCTGGGCTATGATGAGGACAGTATAATGCTTTTCCAGATCACAAGGATTGTAATACGAAAAGGTATAGAAGTGGCAATTAAGCTTATTGACAGATTAAAGGACAAAAGAATCAAATTAGTAATTACAGGCAACTTTAATGATGATGCGGGCAGCAAATACTATATGGAGCTTATTGAGCTGATACATGAGCTTAAGCTGGGGCAGCAGGTTTCTTTTGCATATCATCTTTTTAACAACAAGGGATTAACATCGAGGAACGGGGATTTAAATTATTCATTATCCGATGCTTATGCCCAGGCCAGGGCCTGTACATATTTCAGCACCTATGAAGGATTTGGTAACGCATTTGTTGAGGCAGTACTGGCAAGGCGGCCTATTTTTGTAAACAATTATAAACCTGTATACTGGCCTGATATTGGCAGTAAGGGGTTCAGGGCTGTTATGCTGGAGGATAACAACCTTACTGACAAAGCCATTGAAGAGATGAAGGAAGTAATATATAATGAAGAGCTGGCAAAGGAGATTGCTGAACATAATTATGTTCTTGGCAAGAAGTATTTTTCGTACGATACTTTGGAGGAAAAGCTGGAAGAACTTATTGATAAGGCTGTGAAAGCTGGCAAATAAACTAAATAAAAATCAATTCAGATATTATATAATCCGAGATAAATTTCCCCTTGTCTGCAAGTCTGAGCACGTTCCTGTCCCTGATCATGGTTTTGGCAGACAGAAATTTTGTGATTCGGTCTGACACATAATCGGAATATTCTTTGCCGAAGGTATCTTCGATGTATTTAAGGTCTGCTCCCCACATTGTTCTTAGCGAGGTAAGCAAATAATCATTGAACCTGGTTTTTGTGCCGAGTGTTTCCTTTTCAGTAAAGGGAAAGCCTTTATTAATTCCGTCTGTATATTTTTTATTGTCTGCAATATTCCATTGCCGTGAAATAAGGTTATATGAATGTGCGGACGGACCCAGGCCCAGATATTTTTTTTGTTTCCAGTAGTTAGTATTGTGTCTGGAATAGAAGCCCTCTTTTGCAAAATTTGATATTTCATAATGGATGAATTTGTTTTTGCGGGTAATGTTCATGAGTATTTCATACTGTTTCAGGCTTTCATCTTCAGTTGGGCGGGTAAATTTGCCTTCGCGCAGGTATTTATAAAATATTGTTCCCGGCTCAAAGGTAAGGTGATAAGCTGAGATATGCGGCACATCAAGGTTTATTGCCTGCCGCAGGTTTGCTGTCCATTTACCTGCTGTCATCCCCGGGATACCATAAATAAGGTCAATGCTTATATTTGAGAATCCTGCTTTCTGTGCATCTTTCACACATTGTGCGGACTGCAGGGAATTATGGCGGCGGTTCATAAGTTCCAGATCGGCATCGTTAAATGACTGGATGCCAATACTTAAACGATTTATTAATGTACTTTTTCTTAATTCATTGAGATAATCAGCGGTCAGGTCGTCGGGATTTGCTTCAAATGTTATTTCGGCATCAGGGGAAATCCTGAATTTTTCGCATATTTTGCCGGTTATCAGGTTTATTTCAGGTATTTTTAATATTGAAGGCGTTCCGCCGCCGAAATATATTGTTTCTACTGGTTCATTACCCGGATAATTTTCCCTGAGGTCAATTTCTTTGATCAGGGCATCAAGAAAAGCATTTATATTTTCAGTATGTATGGAGCGGTGAAAATCGCAATAATGGCATAATTTTCTGCAGAAGGGAATATGGATATAAATGCCGGCCATATAATAAAGGTGTTCCTTTTCTGCAAAACTAAAAAGTATTAATAATTAAGGCCGCATAATATCCCGGTTTTTATAAGAAATCAGGCAGAAATCAATAATTATTATTTGCATACCGGGTATGGTGTTGCATTGTCGGATATCAGGAATCCTTTATAATTATTCTTTTTGACAATACTATGTGCCCAGTTACAAAGCTCTTCGCAGGAGCTGTTACTAAGGTCGCGGGGGACGCTGAGTTTTGACCATCCCTGGCCGGGCTTTGAGATAAATATATGTTTTTTCATTTCAATAATGATTATTA
>CAZOLY010000056.1:0-18892 GCA_964580815.1 uncultured Bacteroidales bacterium | reverse complement strand
TTTTGGTGACTATGCGGAGAGAGGGGGATTACTCGCAGCTCCGCTGCTCATGAGATCGTCCCGCCAATGGCGGGACTAAGTTCGAACCCCGGCCTGCCCTTCCGGTTCGAATTTGCCTTTATGCTGAACTTAGGCAAAAAGAAGAATTTGTTTTGTTTTGGTGACTATGCGGAGAGAGGGGGATTCGAACCCCCGGTACCCCGTTAAGAGTACGCCGGTTTAGCAAACCGGTGGTTTCAGCCACTCACCCATCTCTCCCTTAGACTGTCTTAATGACTGATTATTGTTATACGTCTTAAAAAAGCTGGACAAAAGTATAAAATCCGTCAACAAACGCAAAGAATTATTTTCAAATAAATATAATTTAAATGAGGTTGTCTAAACCAGGAATATTCTTTACTTAAAAAGGCATTTCATCTGTATAATCGGCATCTCTGGATAATCTGTCACCTGAATCGGAACTGTCTTCATCATTCATCCTTGAGCTTAAAGTTACAGCAGATGATTTCATATCCCCATTGTCTGTTATCGGGGCCAGAAAATCATCTTCCAGTTCAACAAATTTAGCATACTCTTCCCTGAATCGAAGTTGTATATCACCAATGGGACCATTACGGTGTTTGGCCAGAATTATTTCCGCCATACCTTTAAGCGAATTGCCCTCCTCATCTTCCATGAAACCATACTTTTCAGGCCTGTGAATAAAAATTACCATGTCAGCATCCTGTTCAATCGCACCGGACTCTCTTAAATCAGAAAGCTGCGGCCTTTTATTTCCTGAACGTATTTCAACAGAACGGTTCAGCTGGGATATTGCGATAACCGGTACATCAAGTTCCTTGGCAATGCCCTTTAAGGACCTGGAAATATTGCTTACCTCCTGTTCCCTGTTACCTTTGGTATCAGGTGTCCCTGTCATCAGCTGCAAATAATCGATAACAATAAGATCTATGTCATATTGTCGTTTTAATCTGCGACACTTTGCCCTTAATTCAAATATTGATATAGCCGGTGTATCATCAATAAATATAGAAGCTTCAACAAGTTTTTTAATCTTATAATCAAGCTGTTCCCACTCATATTGAGCTAAGTTTCCATTCCTGATCCTGTTTGAAGGCAGTTCGGTTTCCATTACTATTAATCTGTTTACAAGCTGTATAGAAGACATTTCCAGTGTGAATATTGCTACTGATTTTTTATGTTCAATAGTAATGTTTCTTGCCATGGATAATACAAATGCTGTTTTTCCCATTGAGGGTCTTGCTGCTATTATTACCAGGTCAGACTTCTGCCATCCGCTTGTCAGCCTGTCGAGTTTTGTATAGCCTGAAGGTATGCCTCTTAAGCTGTCTTCACGCTTACTGGCCTCTTCAATCTGGTTAATTGCTTCCTTGATCAGTACATTTATCTTTATGGTCTCTTTCTTAATATTACCCTGCGCAATATTAAACAACTCACTTTCAGAGAAATCCAGCAAATCGTTTACATCTATACTTTCATCAAATGCCTGGTTTTGTATCTCTGTAGATACTCGTATAAGTTCTCTTTGAATATATTTCTGGGCAATGATTCTTGCATGATAATCAATGTGTGCAGCTGATGCAACCCTGCTGGTTAACTGTGTTATATAAAGCGGCCCCCCAACATCATCCAGTTCCTTTCTTTTTTTCATTTCCTCGGTTACTGTCAGTATATCTATTGCTTTATCATTTGAAGACAGATCAATTATAGCCTGAAAAATCTTCTGGTGTTCTTCTTTATAAAAACTATCAGGAGTCAGGATATCAATCACCTCAATAATGGCATCTTTTTCCAGCATAATGGCTCCAAGTACAGCTTCTTCCAGCTCCACTGCCTGGGGAGGTATTTTGCCCATTTCCAGATCAATTTGTCCGGTCCGTGGTAAGACCTTTTTATTTGTGCTCTTCTGTGCCATTATTAAATAGTATTTTAAATTTTTAACTTAGTTTATAATCTACAAAAATATAAATTGAAAAATGTCCGGGGCTATTTAGCAATTGATCTTTATAAACACATTATCCAATAATTCAGCTTGCGATTGTTAAAAACCTTTGAAAACTATTTCTATCAAGTTAAACGAAGATGTTTATTTTTGATAAAATATAAAAAAATGATCTGTTTCCCAAATGCAAAAATCAATATCGGTTTAAATATAACAGGCAGAAAACCGGATGGATTCCACATAATAGAAACAATTTTATTTCCTGTTGAATTATGTGACGTTCTTGAGTTCGTTGAAGATAACAAAAATAATGAAGAATACAATCTAAATTGTACAGGCATCAAATTAAACGTTTCTGCTGAAGATAATATTTGTATAAGAGCTTTAAGGTTAATTAAAAAGGATTATAATGTACCTAAGATTTCAATCCATCTTCATAAAATAATACCTGTAGGGTCAGGACTGGGAGGTGGCTCATCAGATGCGGCACATATGTTAAAAACTCTCAATAAGGCATTTCATCTTAATATTTCAAATAAAAAGCTGCAGAGATATGCCAGCCACCTGGGAAGTGACTGCCCCTTCTTTATTAATAACAGTCCGGCTTTCGCTTATGAAACAGGTAACAAATTCAGGGAAATAGACTTAACTCTTGACGGATACTATATTGTAATTGTATATCCCAATATTCATATAAGTACAGGACTGGCATATTCAAAAGCTTTCATTAAACAGCCCGGGGTCTCACTGGAGAAAACAGTGCATCTCCCTGTGGCGGAATGGAAGAATACAGTCAAGAATGATTTTGAAAATACTGTTTTCCCCAAATATCCCGTACTTAGAAACATTAAAAAGGAACTGTATAATATGGGGGCATTATATGCGTCCCTCTCAGGGAGCGGTTCAGCGCTTTACGGAATTTTTGATTCTACACCTGAAATAAAGGAGCGGTTCGGAAATTACTTTGTATGGCAATTTAGAATTTAATCCCTCACTGTATTATTCTTCCGGCATAAAATCATCGCGGCGTTATGGCCAGTATTTATTTACTTACATTCAATCATTACAAATCCTTTAGGAATCTTATCCCCTGCCTTAATATTAACATTTTTAATTGTCCCCTTCATTGGTGAATGAATTGTATTTTGCATCTTCATTGCTTCCATTATAAGCATTTCGTCATTTCTGTTAATTTTTTGTCCTGCATGCACAAATACCTTAATAATTGTACAGGGAATAAAAGAAATCACCTTTTTATAATCAGGCTTAATCCATTTTTTTCTTTTTGTAAATTTTGTGTTAAAGGTTGTGCGGTATTTTTCACCGTTAATAACAAGGGTCTTAAGTCTGGCCTTATTATCATTAAAAACCGTATCATTATGCTGATTCACAGTAACCGGTTTTTTATTGCCGGAGTTATTTTTAATATGTGCAGCTCTGCTCATTTTTATTTATTTTAAAAAGGAGGAATCCCATGTTTCTTGTTAGGCAGACTAATAGATTTATTGCTTGCCACTTCAATTGCATGAATTAATAATTTTCTTGTCTCAGAAGGTTCAATAACCGAATCAACATAACCTCTGGCTGCAGCAACGTATGGATTAGCAAATTTCTGTTTGTATTCTTTAACTTTCTGTTTCCTGGTCTCTTCAGGATTATCGGCACTTGTTATTTCCTTTCTGAATATTATATTTGCTGCCCCTTCGGGTCCCATAACAGCTATTTCTGCTCCTGGCCATGCAAATACGAAGTCAGCGCGCAGATGCCTGGAACTCATTGCTATGTAACCTCCCCCATATGCTTTGCGCAAGATAACTGTCATTTTAGGAACCGTTGCTTCACTGTATGCATATAAAACCTTGGCACCATGACGTATAACTCCCGCATGTTCCTGCTCCACACCGGGCAGATATCCGGGTATATCGACTAATGTAACAATTGGTATATTAAAGGCATCGCAAAACCGAATAAATCGTGCTGCTTTATCTGCAGAATCAACATCGAGCACACCTGCCAGTACTAATGGCTGATTACAGACAAATCCACAGGTTTCACCATTTATTCTGGCAAAGCCAACAACTATATTTCCTGCCCAGTGCTCCTGGACTTCAAAGAACTCAGAGCCGTCAGCCACCGCTCTGATAACATCCCTGACATCATAAGGCTGCCGGGGATCGTCAGGTACAATTTCCTCTATTTTATAACCAGTGTCAGGTTCCCTGGGCTCATATCTTTTTGCTTTCTGGTCATTGCTCCGCGGCAGGTAAGTCATAAGTTTCTTTATCTGTTCAAAACATTCGATCTCACTCTCAGCATAAAAATGGGCATTACCCGATATTTCACTATGCACTTTTGCACCTCCCAGGTCATCCATAGATATCTCCTCCCCGAGAACAGTTTTAATTACTTCAGGTCCGGTTATAAACATCTTGGATATTTTGTCAACAACAAATACAAAATCTGTTAACGCAGGCGAATAAACGGCACCTCCTGCACAAGGTCCGAGGATTACAGAAATTTGAGGAATTACCCCTGACGAAAGTGTATTTCTAAAGAATATCTCACCATAGCCAGCAAGTGAATTTACTCCCTCCTGGATTCGTGCTCCCCCTGAGTCATTTATACCAATTAAAGGCACTCTCATCTTTAATGCATGATCCATGATTTTTGTTATTTTTCGCGCATGCATTAATCCAAGTGATCCTCCTGCCACAGTAAAATCCTGTGCAAAAACACATACTGACTGTCCGTATATGGTCCCTGTTCCTATAATCACGCCATCGCCGTGAAGAACCTTCTTGTCCATATCAAAATCACGTGCCTCATGCTCGACGAACAAATCGTATTCATGGAATGAATCTTCATCAAGCAGTTTAATAATCCTTTCCCGCGCTGTCA
Organism: uncultured Bacteroidales bacterium; assembly: GCA_964580815.1. Classification (GTDB taxonomy): domain Bacteria; phylum Bacteroidota; class Bacteroidia; order Bacteroidales; family UBA10428. The sequence goes on along the minus strand of CAZOLY010000056.1, from coordinate 14,031 downwards.
GCTTCCCCATAGCTGCCTGCTTTTCAATAGCTTTCTCTCCGCCGCCCATCTGGACAGCTTCCCTCTTCTTTTTTAATTCCTGAATTTTTCTTTTTAATGCCATTTATAAAGTTTTTATTTTAATTGATAGAAGACTGTAAGTTAATATAATATTGTTAGTTATAAGCTGAAGATCTTATAAAAAACAGTATTAAGAAGCTATAAATTATAAAGCGAAAGAATATCAAGCAATTAGATGCATTAATTAATAATTTGTTCACCTAAAAATATAAAAAAGAAACAGAATTTCTAAATCTCATTCCTATGATTAGTAAAAACAGTAATTAAAGCCTCCCTATTTTGGCGCCAGTTTATATAGAAATCCTCCTACAAAGGCAAATATAATATTGGGTATCCAGGCAGCAATAAGTGGCGGAAATGCCCCGCTTTTTGAGAATTCAGCTGAAAACTGCATAAAAAACATATATGTAAAACTAACCAGGAGTCCGGCACCTATGTGGACGCCAATGCCACCTTTTGACTTACGCGATGAAACGGATATGCCTATTAATGTCAAAATGAATGATGAAAAAGGAAATGAAAATCTTTTATACTTTTCTATAAGCAATTCATCAATATTAGGTTCCCCCTGGATTTTTTGATTTTCTATGTATTTATTCAGCTCTCGTAAGCCCATTGCCTGAACATCATCTTTTCTTCTTCTGAATTCTTCAGGATACATATTTAAAGCAGTATCAATAATTCTGCCTGAAGTTATGGTTTGTTTATCACCATCAAAACTCCTTATATAATAATTCCTTATAATCCACTTGCTTTTTGTTGAATCCCACCTTATCTCGTCTGATAATAACTTTGATACTAATTTCCCTTTTTCATATTTTTCAATTGAAAATCTGAGTCCGTAATTATTACTTACATTGAAGTTTTCAAGATATACATATACACCCGGTTCTATTTGTTTGTGGACATTCCTTTTTCTGTATACGGGCGCATTACGGTAATAAATTTCTTCAAAAGCCAGTCTCTTTTCATTTGCCCTGGGTATAATATAATTATTCAGCACAAAAGAAAATACGGTTATTACAACTGCGCAAAAGAAATACGGGACAAGCAACCTGTGGAAGCTGACACCACTGCTGATTATAGCAATTATTTCTGTGTTATAAGCCATCCGCGAAGTGAAGTAAATAACAGCAACGAATGTGAACATAGGACTAAAAAGTACGGCAAAAAAAGGCATGAAATTCAAATAATAATCGAAGATTATTCCTTTAAATGGAGCATGATTCTCAAGGAAATCATCAATCTTTTCAGAAAAGTCGAATACCATTGCAATAAAAACAATAAGTATTATAGCAAAAAAGAAGGTCCCCAGGAACTTTCTTATAATATAAAGATCAAATGTTTTAAATCCGAGTAACCTCATAATCTTGATGATAGTTTCTTTATTGTCATGTTCTTCCAGTGTGAAAAATTCCCTTCATATATTTTTTTACGTATTTCTTCCATAAGCCAAAGATAAAAACATAAATTATGAAGTGTAGCTATCTGGGCTCCTAAAATTTCCTGTGATATAATCAAGTGCCTCAAATATGCCTTTGTATAATGTTTATCAACAAACGAGGTTCCGTTCTCATCAAGTACCGTAAAATCACTTTTCCATTTCAGATTCTTAATATTTATTATCCCTTCACCAGTAAAAAGCATGCCATTTCTGCCATTTCTTGTAGGAATGACACAGTCAAACATATCTATTCCCATTGATACCGATTCAAGAATATTGGCAGGTGTGCCTACTCCCATGAGGTACCTGGGTTTGCCAGCAGGCAGGATGCCTGTAACAATTTCAGTCATTTCATACATTTTACCGACCGGTTCCCCCACTGATAATCCGCCAATGGCGTACCCCTCCATATTTGAAGCTGAAACTGTTTCAGCCGACCCGATCCTTAAATCTTTGTACACACTTCCCTGGACGATAGGAAAAAAGGTCTGATCATAACCGTACAGGGATTTGGTACCAGTATATTGCTTTATACCCCTTTCCAGCCAGCGATGTGTAAGTTCCATGGACTGCCTTGCATCATCATAATTGCAGGGATAGGGAGTGCATTCATCAAGTGCCATCATAATATCTGCCCCCAGCTTCCTTTGAATGTCGACTGTATTCTCCGGTGTAAAAAAAAGCTTTGATCCGTCAATATGAGAATTGAAATAAGCACCTTCTTCATTCAGTTTCCTGTTCCCGGCAAGTGAAAATATCTGGTAACCACCGCTATCTGTAATTATGGGCTTGTTCCAATTAATAAATCTGTGCAATCCGCCGCTCTGATATATAACATCTATACCGGGTCTCAGGAAAAGATGGTAAGTATTTCCGAGGATTATCTGGGCTTTGATATCATTCTCCAGTTCCTTCTGATGAACAGCCTTCACCGTACCTGTTGTCCCTACCGGTATAAAAATGGGCGTTGATATTTCTCCATGGTCCGTGAATATTTTTCCCACCCTGGCCCTTGTTCCTTTATCTTTTTTTAAAATCTCAAATTTCATCAATTCCTAAAATATTCCACAAATATAGCTATTAATGTAAATAATTTTCCTGCCTTAAATCATTGCCATTATTCGCTATGAATGGAAATATTTGCTAAATTATAATTTAACACATTTTATATGTTAATAAAATAAAAACTGATATCTAGATTTTATAAATTTGATTTTTTATTATTGAAACTTGGTATCTTGAATAAAATTGTTGTGGATATAATAAAATTACTCTCTGATAATCAAAATAATATCATAACCGGTGTTTTTGCAATATGTCTGTTAGTTCAATTATTTTATTACCTGTATATATATAGCAGGTTGTTATTCTACAGAAAGAAACAAATTAAAAAAAAGAATGAGCCTGTTTCAGTTATTATCTGTGCTAAAAATGAAGCTTCCAATTTAGATAATTTTTTACCCTCCATATTGACCCAGGATTATCCCGATTATGAAGTTATTGTTGTAAATGATTGCTCCACTGACGATACTGATGAGGTTATAGGGAAATATATAAAACAGTACCCACACCTGCGTACGACGACTATAAATGAAGATAAAAAGTTTTCTCATGGTAAGAAACTTGCACTGACAATTGGAGTTAAAGCAGCCAAAAACGAACAGCTGGTTTTCACTGATGCAGATTGTCAGCCTGTAAGCAAGCTATGGCTGAGAAGGATCCAGAGAAATTTTACAAGTGAAAAATCTATAGTTTTGGGTTATGGAGGATATTTCCCCGGGCTCAGCTTGCTTAATAATTATATAAGATATGATACCCTCGTCGTTGCACTCCAGTATTTCACTTATAAACTGGCCGGCTTCCCTTATATGGGTGTTGGCCGTAACCTGGCATACAGAAAATCCTTATTCTTCGATAAAAAAGGATTTGCTTCACACTATCATCTCTTATCAGGAGATGATGATCTGTTTGTAAATGAAAATGCCACCAGGTCAAATACAGCCATAGAGATTTCAAATGAGAGCCATACAAGATCTGTACCCGCGAGGACATTAAAAGAATGGATTAAGCAAAAAAAGAGACATCTTGTTACAGGAAGGTATTACAAAAAAAATCATAAACTGCTATTAGCCGTCGAGCAGATATCAAGGTTATTCTACTATTTATCTTTTGCATTCCTTGTTTCAAAAAGTATTTTTATTGAATTTGTAATTGGCACTTTTACACTGCGTATGATATTGCAATTAATTATTTTAAAAAATGCAATGTTGCGTTTGAAAGAGAAGCATTTATTACTATCTTCGTTATTTTATGATTTCTTTTCTGTGATAATTAACATCGTATTATATCTTTTAACCAGATTAAGACCAAGCAGACGCCGATGGAAGTAAACGAAAATCTTTCAGATAAAGCAAAACGGGATTATATGTTGGTAAAAAAAGCTACTGACGGTGATCAGAAAGCCTATGCCGAATTGCTGGCGAGATATCGTGATGCAATTTATTATATGCTTTTAAAGATGGTCAACAACGCAAGTGATGCTGAAGATCTTACTATTGAAGCATTTGGGAAAGCCTTTAAAAACCTGAATCAGTACGCCCCTAATTATGCATTCAGCACATGGCTATTTAAAATAGCTACTAACAATTGTATTGACTTTATCAGAAAAAAGAAAGCAAATCATATCTCACTGGATCATAATGACGAAGAACACGAGAAAGCGACCCATGAAGTCCAGGCCTCAGTTCCTGACCCTGAAGAAGAACTTATAAATCAGCAAAAAGCGACACTGATGCGTAATGTTGTCACAAAACTTAAACCACGCTACAGGAAACTGATAGAGCTTAGATATTTTAACGAATTTTCATATGAAGAAATAGCTGAAGAGCTGGAACTACCAATTGGAACGGTTAAGGCCCAACTATTCAGAGCACGGGAATTGCTTTTTAATATTCTAAAAAACACAACTGCAAAAATTTAGTTCTGATCATATACATTCTTACTTAAGTATCCTGTATATTCCGTTAATTTCTGATAAAACAAATTCCTGAACCAGTTCTAATGCACCATATACTAAAATATTTTCCGGACTTAACCATTGAGCAGCAAATCCGTTTTAAAAAGCTTGGCGAGTTATACAATTACTGGAATACAAGAATAAATGTAATATCAAGAAAAGATATCAAAAATTTATATCTTCATCATATTCTTCATTCCCTCTCAATAGCCCGGTTAATTCAGTTTAAACCCGGAACCAGGATCATAGATGTAGGAACAGGAGGCGGATTGCCGGGTATACCGCTAAGTATATTCTTTGCTGACGCAGAATTTTATTTTATCGACTCTGTCAGGAAAAAAATCAAGGTTGTCGAATCCATAATTGATGAACTGGATTTAAAAAACTCCAAAGCAATGCAGGTCAGGGCCGAAGATGTTACCGGACAATACGATTTTATTATGGGACGTGCGGTAACAATCCTGCCAAAGTTTGTTACCTTAATGTCCGGCAAAATTAGCCACAGATGCTTTAATTCATTTAAGAATGGAATAATTTACCTTAAGGGTGGTGATATGGAAGAAGAATTAAGATCCCTGCCCTGCAAAACAGAAATTTTTAATATCTCTGATTACTTTAGCGAACCATTCTTTGAAACAAAGAGAATAATATACATCAACCTTGTTAATAAGGAGAATTTCTGAGATACTGCCGGCTGTTTCTATTACCGGAAATAGCTTTCTAAATTAGTCAGCCAGTGCTTAATACTTATTTAATCAAACTTAATCCGGCAAGCAACCTTTTGCCCTAATGGTGCATCTTAAATCTGACTGTAAATCTCTTAAGAATAAGTTATCATGAAACAATCTGTTATCATTTTATCAATTTTTGCAGCTTTTGTAATTTCCAGCTGTGAAGAAAACAATTATAATGAAGTCGATCCCCGGTTTTATAATGACGCCATGCATGGAAGCATTGTGGGGAAAGTATTGCAGGCTTCAAGTAACGCAATTGTTATTGCCAGTCAGGTTGATCCCGTAGACTCGTCGCTAATAAATCCGGAAGACGGGTCATTTGCCATAAACGATTTGCCTATAGGTAATTATGATTTAACAATAAAAGCCGACAACTATAGAATATATAAAAACTGTAATGTTATGGTAGCGGGCGGCGGTACTAACTATATCGGAGAAATAGACCTTTCAACAGTGCCGGATCTTATATCATCCCATTATCCCGGTGATAAAGATGAGATTGCATTCAATAACCGGTTTGCCAGTATCACTATTTCCATGACATTTACACAGCCAATGGATCGCGAAAGTGTGGAAGAAGCCTTTTCAACCGAGCCTCCAACGGAAGGAGTGTTTTACTGGGGCCAGTATTCATCTGCTCCAGGCTGGAATTACTTTTCCGAGAGCAGGGATTATGCTAACGGCGGATTTGATCAGAGCGCTACTATTACCACCTACAGCAAGATCACTTCATTCAGTTACAGGGTGGCCCAAAAAGACAGTTATATAGATACTACATATACTGTAACATTATCAACACTTGCACATGACACGGCAGGAAATTATTTAAGGTTTCCCCTTGAGTATTCTTTTAGTACCGTACAATCATCCAGCACTTTGAACGGGATACAGACAAGTCCTTATCATGGTGATATGTATGTTGACTTAATCTCAAGCTCAGGCATAAGAATCACTTTTCCGAGAAATATGGATCAATCATCAACCGAAGATGCCATTAGTATTATTCCATATTCGGAGCCGATATTTATCTGGCCTCAAAGTAATGAACTGACAATTTATACCGGGGGGACATTCAGGGCCGACACAACATATGTAATTACTATTGATTCAACTGCCATGGATCTGGATGGCGTTAAAATGGGTGATATTTATTCATTTTCATTTTCTACCGCCCCCGTGGACCTGAGCTCCACTTATCCCAATAATGGAGAATTATTTGTGTCCCTGGCGCCAGATATAAGACTTACATTTAATACTTATATGGTCAGATCCTCCGTGCAGGCAGCATTCAGTATCACTCCTGCTGTTTCAGGAAGCCTGAACTGGTATTACGATTCCAAAACAACACTTGAATATATATATTCGGGTTCACTCAAGCCAAATACCAAGTATACCATAACCGTTGGAACTGAGGCAGAAGACATTTTTGGCACCCATTTGAAAGAGCCATATGTGTTCTCTTTTATAACCAGGCCGGATTAATTACATGACATCGCCATGTTACAAAGTGTAGAACTCACTGAGAGTCCGTATTTATTAGCATTTTCTGAATTAAGTTCAAATTTTAGCTTGTTTTCAACATAATTAAAACTTATAGCTGCACCTGCATCTATTGATCCCGGAGTTTCACAGACAATAAGATTGTTACTTTTCGAGACCCTTGCCAGTATTTGGGCTATATCCTCACTTCTATCATGAGGCACATATAAAATATGACATTGCTTTATTTCTTCAACGCTATTAAAACAAACTACAGAAATAGGCTGATTTCCAACTTTTTTCCCCTGAGTAAATACCTTAAGTTCTTCAACTATCTCGCATTGACCCAGAACTCCAATAACAAAATCGTTCGATTTATAATTTGCAGGCCAGTTTATATACCTTGTAAAATTGTATATATACATAGCCTGAATACGGAACCAGTCATTACTGAAGATATTAATTGACAAAAACCAAACAGCCAAAAATAAAAATGCCCTTTTCATAATCTCATTGTTTAGTTGTTTAATAAAAGTCTTTAATGTGTAAACTATTGATTTTTTACGAAGGAATTACCTGAAATGTTTCCAGTTATCCGAAATTTATGATGAAATTAGGCTATTTGGGGAATAAATAAGGTATTTCCATAATTACATATTAAAGTTCAAAACAGATCATTCAATAATAATTTTCATAAACAGGCAGTTGATACATTATCGAAGTTAAATTTGTGAAGCTATTTTCAATTAACTATTTTTACCAATAAAATAGTATATTTTTGACATACTAAAAAAACAAGATATAAGTTCATAATTATACTTTTTAATTATTTAGTCTTAATAGTCCTTTACCATTTAAAATTATAGACATGAGAATCTTAGGCCGCACAATTATTGTCATTCTGATGATTATAAAAGTTGATTCTGCATTTACCCAGTCAAAAAAAACTGAAAAAGCATTTTCAACATTTGAAGCAGGTGAATTTTATGCTGCAATAGATGAATTCAAGGATGCATATCAAAAAACGGCTGATAAGAAAGAAAAACTTAACATCGCATTTCATATAGCTGAATCATACAGGTTGACGAATAACCCACAGCAGGCTGAACTTTGGTACAGCAAAGTGATTGCAAAAAACTATGAAAGTCCGGTTGCCATATTACGTTATGCCGAGGCTCTGAAAATGAACGAGGAATATGAAGAAGCAAAAATTCAATTTCAGGCATACAAAGAGCTTGTGCCTGATGACCCGAGGGGTGCAGATGGAATTATTTCATGTGATTTGGCAATGGAATGGAAAGAGTATCCAAATGGATATGTTGTTGAAGAAATGAAGTTTCTTAATTCCAAAATGAGTGATTATAGTCCGTCTTATGCGAGAGATGATTATCAGCAGCTGTACTTTACATCCTCCAGGGAGGAAACAACAGGACAGTCAGAACATGGTGGAACCGGTCAGGGATTTGCTGACATCTTTGTTTCGACTATGGACAGAAAAGGCAAATGGAGTACTCCTGTTCCGCTTGAAGAACCGGTAAATACGGAAGCAGAGGAGGGAACCCCTATGCTAAGCAGCGATTATAACACGCTTTACTTCACAAGGTGTAACGTCAGTAAAAGGAAAGCTTTGGGATGCGAAATATATTCGGCAGTCAGAACTGGTGATAAATGGAGCAAAGTGCAGTCTCTGGCACTGGAATCTGACAGCATAACGGTTGCACATCCGGCAATTTCATCTGACGAATTAACATTGTACTTTGTATCTGACATGGGGGGCAGCATTAAAAATTACGAGGGGAAAAATAGTAAGGATTTATGGAAAGTTAGCAGGACATCTGCTTCATCCGCATGGAGCAAGCCGGAAAATTTGGGCACAACAATCAATACACCCGGAGATGAGGTATTTCCATTTGTACATCATGACGGTACACTTTACTTTTCCTCTAACGGACATATTGGAATGGGCGGACTGGACATATTTAAAGCAGTGCTAAACAGTGCTGGTGAATGGGAAGTTGAGAATATGCAATATCCTGTAAATTCCTCATCAGATGATTTCGGGATTGTATTTGAAGCCGAGAGGGAAAGTGGTTTCTTAAGTTCTTCAAGAAAGGGCAAAGGTGATGATGATATTTATTCATTTATACTCCCGCCTCTAAAATTCAATATTACAGGTGTTGTTAAGGATGAAAAAACAGATGAACCCATTGCCGATGCGGTAGTTAAGTCAATCAGCAGCAGCGGGATAACCCTGGAATCAAAAACAGGAAGGGACGGTTCATTCAAATTCATGCTGATCGGAGGGGTAGATTATATATTTATTGCATCGAAAGAAGATTATCTTAAAGGTAAGGAACGTGAGACCACAAAAGGGCTGACCCAGAGTACGGAATTTGAAACAGAAATATACCTGTCCCCTATTGATAAACCTATTCAAATTGAAAATATTTTCTTTGAGCTGGACAAGGCTGAACTGAGACCCGAGTCAATTGTATCATTAGACCAGCTTGTTGAAACTCTAAATGATAATCCCAATATTACCATAGAACTGGGATCACATACGGATGCCCGGGCCAGTGATGCTTATAATCTTGACCTTTCCAAAAGGAGAGCCCAGTCAGTTGTTAATTACCTGATCAGTAAAAATATCGCAAGGGACAGGTTAATCGCCAAGGGCTATGGTGAATCGACCCCAAAAATAGTTGACAGGAAAGACTATGAAGCATATCCCTTTCTTCCGGTGGGAACCAAATTGACCGAAGAATATATCAATAGCCTTAAAGATGAAGACCAGCAGGAGATGGCTCATTTTCTTAATCGGCGTACCGAGTTTAAAGTAATCCGGACCGATTATGCAGGCAAAAAATAATCTTCTGTTAATTGAAATATATTTCCTTTGAAAAGTTATGGCATAAAAATAAAGAATCTGGCTGAAAATATTTTTCAGTTAAAGGATAACGGCACAAATATCAGAAAGGAGCTGATTGCAGGTATTACTACATTTATGACCATGGCTTATATTCTTACTGTCCATCCAAAAATTCTGGGTGATGCTAATATGGATGAAAAAGCTGTATTTACTGCTACTGTATTATCCGCATTTATTGCAACACTTGTAATGGCATTCTGGGCAAAGTTGCCCTTTGCACTCGCTCCGGGTCTCGGATTAAACGCTTTCTTTGTTTATACTGTTGTCCTTAAAATGGGATATACCTGGCAAACCGCATTAACGGCCGTATTCATAGAGGGCATAATTTTTATTCTGCTTACTTCATTTAATCTAAGGGAAGCTATTATCAACAGTATTCCTTTAAGTTTAAAACATGCTATATCAGCGGGTATCGGACTTTTTATTGCGTTTATAGGTTTGAGTTATGCAAAAATAATTGTGGGTGATAAAGCTACTCTTGTAACGCTTGGTGATATGTCAAATCACTCTGTATGGGTCGGAATAAGTGGTATTATGATAATTGGTGTTTTATTGATTTTTAGAGTCAAAGGAGCCATAATTATTGGAATTTTAATTTCGGCAATAATCGGTATTCCTCTTGGGATTACACATTTGCCGGAAGGCATCCCTTTATCTGCACCACCCTCGCTAAAACCAATTTTTTTGAAATTCGATTTCAAAAACCTTCTGTCATTTGACATGCTTATTGTAGTGTTTACTTTTCTTTTTATTGATATGTTTGACACGGTAGGGACACTTGTTGGTGTCTGCTCAAAAGCCAACATGCTGGGTAAGAACGGTAACGTACCAAGAGCCAGGCAGGCTTTATATGCTGACGCTATTGGCACTACTGTTGGAGCATGCCTGGGGACGAGCACAGTCACAACCTATGTTGAAAGTGCAGCTGGCGTTGCAGTAGGCGGTAAAACCGGATTAACAGCTTTCTTTGTGGCTGTTTTATTCGCCCTTGCACTGCCATTCTCCCCTGTATTTCTTAATATTCCAAAAGAAGCAGCAGCACCGGCACTGGTGATGGTCGGATTATTCATGATGAGTCCTATAAAAAAAATAAATCTCGAAGATTATGTAGAAGCCATTCCGGCATTCCTTACTATTATCATTATGCCCTTAACAATGAGCATTTCTGAAGGAATAGTGTTCGGAATGTTAAGTTATGTTCTCCTGAAAGTATTGACAGGAAAATGGAAAGAAGTCTCGATTATAATGTATATCTTAAGTGTATTCTTTATGTTGAAGTTTTTTATATAAATATTTTCAGAACATATTAAAAACCAATAAATACTTTGATTATGAAATATGATTTAGTGGTTATAGGCAGTGGTCCGGGAGGATATGTTGCTGCAATAAGGGCTTCTCAATTGGGGATGAAGACAGTAATTATTGAAAAAGCCGAGTTGGGAGGTATTTGTCTTAACTGGGGTTGTATCCCCGCTAAATCGTTGCTTAAAAGTGCACAGGTATATCAATATATCAAACATTCACAGGATTATGGTATATACCTGGAAGGAACACCAAAACCTGATTTTTTAAAAATGATAGAAAGAAGCAGAAAAGTAGCTGAAAATATGAGCAAAGGTGTTCAATTTCTGCTGAAGAAAAATAAAATCGATCTTATTACCGGTCATGGCAGTCTGGTTGACCCTAAAACAGTTGAAGTTACAGGTAAGGGCAGGAAAGAAGAGAAAATTACAGCAGATCATATTATTCTTGCTACAGGTGCAAGATCAAAAGAGTTACCAGGTTTAAAACAGGACGGGAAGAAAATAATAGGCTACCGCGAAGCATTGTCCCTTAAGAAGCAACCGGAATCGATGGTTATTGTTGGTTCTGGAGCAATAGGAAGCGAGTTCGCACATTTTTATAATTCAGTAGGTACTAAAGTGATATTAGTAGAATTGTTACCCAATATTGTCCCTCTTGAAGATGAAGAAGTATCAAAACAGTTAGAGAGGTCTTTTAAAAAGGCAGGAACAACGGTTTTTACTAATTCATCTGTTGAATCTGTAACTACATCCGGTAATAAATGTAAAGTTAAAATAAAAACCGGCAAAGGCATAGATACTTATGAAACAGATATAGTTCTCTCAGCAGTGGGTATAACTCCAAATCTTGAAAATCTGGGTATCGAATCCCTGGGTATTCAACTGGATAAAGATAAAATAAAGGTTGATGATTTCTACAGGACAAGCATGAAAGGCATATATGCTATTGGAGATATTGTACATGGCCCTGCCCTGGCTCATGTAGCGTCAGCTGAAGGGATTGTATGTGTTGAAAAAATCGCAGGAAAGGATCCTGAGCCTGTGGATTACAATAATATACCGGCATGCACTTATACAAGTCCGGAAATTGCTTCCGTGGGACTCACTGAAAAGATGGCTAAAAAAGCGGGATATGATTTTAAAGTTGGCAGGTTCCCCTATTCAGCATCGGGCAAGGCAAATGCATCCGGACAAAAAGATGGTTTTGTAAAACTTATTTTCGATTCAAAATACGGAGAATTACTGGGAGGACATCTCATAGGTGACAATGTTACAGAAATGATAGCTGAAATTGTTGTGGCAAGAAAACTGGAGACAACAGGAACCGAGATAATCAAGTCAATACATCCACACCCTACTATGTCGGAGGCGATTATGGAAGCCGCGGCTGCTGCCTATAACGAAGTAATACATATATAACAGTTAGTCTTCTCCGGTTAATTATTAATTGATCCGCCCGGATATGTTTTATATAAACAAAATAGTAAATAATAGTATCAGAAGGAGCCGGCCTTAATATTCCAGTTAAAAGTGAAGGAGGAAAAGTCCCTGGCTGAAACCCTGTCCATATCACCTTTGAAAGCAAATCTGTAACCAATTCCCAGTCCCATCCTTAAAAACTTTGTCAAATTCACTTCCACATTAACTGCAGGTTCATATATAAAAAAGACACCCCCCTCTACCAATTTCTCATCACCAGGTGCATTATTAACATTCTGCGGTGTGAATAATGCAATACCTCCCGCACCGACCACCATTGGAAAAGAAATCAGTATCGGAAACTCCGTGGGAATGAAATAATCCAAATAAAACCCCCCATATCCTGAAACAGTATTTAAGTAAGCTTTCTGTCCCAGATCATCCAGCCCCTCAAATACTTCTTCAGTCACAAATCCCCCTCCGGCCAATCCGAATGCTATTTTATCATTAAATAAAATGGCTGCTTTTAACCCTGTATATAACTCGCAGCCTTTTATCAGCTTTGATACTTTCAATTCAGGACCCAGAAAAAAAGTCGATTTTATATCGGATGAGCTGCTGAAAACATATTTGTTATTCTCTTGTCCAAATGTTAGTTTAATAAATGATAAAAGAATAATAATTAAGATTAGTTTTTTCATGATTTCTTTTAATTGAGAATATAATATTAGTTTCTATTATAAATTATATGGTTTAATAAGTTGAAATGCAACATAAAGACCTAGTAATATATGCTAAAATTAATAAAATTCTGAAACATTAATCCCAGGCAATAAATTAAATTAAGAAATCTGCAGCCTATATTTATATTTGACTGGTAATATGCTCCGGACAAAAAAAAACCATTCTATCTCTAAAATGGTTTTCTATAAGAGTAAATAATATCTTAATAATCACATATACGGCATCAGTATGAAAACTGGTATTTTCTTTTAAGTTCTTTCTGATAATCAATGATTTTTCGCTCCAGGTCCTCAATCTCATTTTTCAGCTTGGTAAAATCATTACCTTCTGCTTCCAATTCACGAATGAACCGTCTGTTAATGATTATCTTTTTCTGACACTCATAAATACTTGATATTAAGTTTTTAATATTATATTTCACATCAAGCATGGAATAGTTATTTAGTAAATGTTCAATTTTAATCCAAATATATTAAACGGGTTTGACGACATCAAATTTATAAAAGTGATGTTAATTACCTTATATTGGTGATCTAAATCATCGCTATATATTTGTCTATATTTCAAAGAGTTACAAGCATTAAAATTTACTGACTTAAAGTTTTTTATTAACAATCTGATTATTCAATATTAATTAAATGTTAATTATCCTGATTTTTATTTTATAAAGTTAATTAATAAAGAAATGCAACGTATTTCAATAACAAAAAATAAAATGTTTTGTTTGATATTTTAACATTTTTTATTAAAACAAAAATGCAAATTAAACCTTCCCTTTTGAAATCCAGGCAATCAGAAATTCCAGGTTAGATGTACCAACTCTTAATAAAGAATATTATTATAAAATATAACTTATATTTGATGTTCGTTTATGTTAAGTATGAACAATTATTAAGCTAAGA
>CAZOLY010000055.1:0-18893 GCA_964580815.1 uncultured Bacteroidales bacterium | reverse complement strand
GTGTATTCGGATGGAGCTGGGCGAACCTGACAGCTCGGGAAGGAGAAGGCCGGTGCCGGTTGAGGGATCAGAATACTATATAGACGTCGACCTTGTGGTGGTTAGCGTCGGTGTTTCTCCTAATCCCTTGATACCTAAAAGTATGCCGGAGCTGAAGATCACAAAGTGGGGCACGATTGAAGTGAATCCCGAAAATATGCAGTCGTCCATGCCTGAGATTTTTGCGGGAGGCGACATAGTCAGGGGAGGAGCTACGGTAATTCTTGCAATGGGCGACGGGCGAAAAGCTGCCGCCGGAATGCATGAGTATATTCAGAGGACTTTTTGAATAGTCATTCTACATAATATATGTGTTTTATTATTAAATCTTTGGAAAATGGCTGACTTATCTGTAAAATACCTTGGATTGACCATAAAAAATCCGGTAATAGCCGGCAGCTCAGAGCTGACAAACTCTGTTGAAGAGATCAAAAAGCTCGAATCAAACGGAGCTGCTGCGGTCGTTTTAAAATCAATATTTGAGGAGGAAATTCTTCTTGAAGCACAAATGAAGTCCGAGGAGGCAAGGAAGAACCATATGATATATACCGACTTATCAGAAACACTTGATTATGTTGATCTGCATATCAAGGAAGATAAACTTGGCAGTTACCTTAAGCTTATTAGCGACACAAAAAGAGAGGTCCTGATACCCGTTATAGCCAGCATAAACTGCATTACACCCTATGAGTGGACCGATTTCACTGCCAAAATTCAGGATGCCGGAGCCGACGCCCTGGAATTGAACATATTCCTTAATCCTACGGATATGTCCGATAAGAATTTTGAACAGACTTATTTCGACATAATAACAAAAGTGCTGGGAACAGTGACCATACCTGTGTCTGCCAAGATAAGCCCTTATTTTATGAAGCCCGGACTGATGATAAAGAAGCTCTCTGAAACGGGGTTATCCGGACTCGTACTGTTTAACCGGTTTTTTACACCTGATATTGATACCGACAGTTTTGAGATAAAACCTGCCAATAAATTCAGCACGGAACATGATTATTGTAATGTTTTAAGGTGGATTGCCCTGATGTCAGGAAAGGTGAAATGCGGACTTATAGCCAGTACCGGAATTCATTCGGGCAAATCAGTTATAAAACAGATACTGGCCGGGGCAGATGCTGTGCAAATAGTATCGGTATTGTACCGGAAAGGATATGAATATATTAATGTTATATTAAATGATATCGAGGAGTGGATGGTCAGGAAGGGTTATAACTATATAAGTCAGTTTAAAGGAAAGGTCAGCCAGGAATCAGTGAAGGATGCCGCAGCATTTGAAAGAATGCAGTTCATGAAATATTTCAGCGGAATCGAGTAGACTGGTAATTTAAAAAATTAAATATCTGGCATACAGCAACACCTGCCGTCTCTGTCCTCAACCTGTTATTTCCAAGTGACGCAGATTGAAAATTATTCTTTTCAGCAACTTTTATTTCATCAGGTGTAAAATCACCCTCAGGTCCGATCAGTCCGATAACACCGGACCCCGGCACATAAGTGTCCCTTATCCTTTGACGGTTACTTTCTGCACAATGAAAGATGTATTTATTACAGCCTATTAAATTTGAGCCGGTGACAAATTCCGGGAAATTTTGAGGTTCGTTTAATTTTGGCATTGTAGTTATAAGAGCCTGTTTCATTGATGAAACAATAATTTTCCAAAGCCTTTCCATTTTGATTGTTTTTCTTTCCGACCGTGAACATATCACCGGAGTAATTTCATCAATACCCGTTTCTGTTGCTTTTTCAATGAACCATTCAAAACGATCAGCACTTTTTGTAGGGGCAATGGCAACATGCAAATAAAAATTTCTTTTATTAAAATCCTTAACCTGCTTTATTACCTGCACTTCACATTTGCTGCTATTTTCCGATATAATCCTGGCTTTATAAAAACTCCCTTTTCCGTCAATTAAACTGATCATGTCATTTTTCCTAAGTCTCAGAACCCTTATACAATGCTGCGATTCTGACCTGTCAAGAGTTGCTTTTTCGTCAATTATTTCTCTGCAATAAAATACATTCATTTTTATATTTTTAAGATATTAACCAAATTTACAAAATAAAATATCTTGCTTTAAAGCTTGCCATATTAAAGTAAGCCTAAATGAGCAAAAAATTACGTATTTAGCGATATAAATGATAAAAATAGGATTACTATCTGATACTCACGGGAACTTAGATTGCCGCCTGTTCGAATATTTTAAAGGCTGCGATGAGATTTGGCATGCCGGGGATATAGGGGATTTGAAGGTTTCGGAAGAGCTCTCGAAATTTAAACCTTTTAAGGCTGTTTACGGCAATATTGACGGTCCTGCTATCCGGCAAATTTACCCTGAGAACCTGAGGTTCAAATCCGAGGAGTTGGAAATATGGATAAAACATATAGGCGGTTATCCCGGCAAATACGATTCTTCAGTAAGGAAAGAGATTATGGCTGATCCTCCCGGATTGTTTATATCGGGACATTCGCATATACTTAAAGTGATGTTTGATAAAAAGCTTAATCTCTTGCATATTAATCCCGGTGCCGCGGGGAAAACAGGATTGCATAAAATGAGAACTGCCGTGAGATTTATTATTGATAAAAAGAAGATTAAAGATTTGGAAATCATTGAACTTGGCAAGCGCAAGTGAGTTACGGCAAATAAAAAATCACAGTTAAAGGGGTTACTTTTTATTCCGTTGAGTAATTAATAATGTAATCGAATAATACATTAAATAATTATAAAATTTTAAACGAATGAAAATAAATAAAAAATTAGGATGGTTAAAAGATTATGCCGATATAAGAGATTTTTCTCCCGGGCATAATATTGTTAAGCCAATGTTAACAGGCATTAAGAAGTCTCCTTTAAACTTCACATCTGACGTGCCCGAAAAAGTTGATTTACGGAGTTTATGTTCGCCCGTGGAAGACCAGGAGAATATTGGTTCATGCACGGCACATGCCGGGGTTGGCTTAATTGAATACTTTGAGAATAAGGCTTATAATAAGTTTCTTGATGCATCGCGGTTGTTCCTGTATAAGGTGACAAGGAACTATTTACAGATGCAGGGAGATACAGGGGCATATCTCAGATCAACGATGGCTGCCATGGCCCTTTTTGGGGTGCCGCCTGAAAAATACTGGCCCTATGATACGGCACGATTTGATGAAGAGCCGCCGGGCTTTTGTTATTCCTTCGCGCAGAGATTTAAATCGATAAAGTACTTCAGGCTGGATTCCCACGGTCTCTCTCCGGAAATCGTGCTGGACCAGATAAGAAATTTCCTGTATAAAGGATTTCCGGCTATGTTCGGATTTACGGTATTTGATTCAATAGACCAGTCTGATGATGACGGTAATATCCCTTTTCCCAATCCCGAAACTGACAGCGTGGTTGGAGGTCATGCAGTTGTTGCTGTAGGTTACGACAACAAGAAAGTAATAAAAAACGAAAGGCAGGGTAAGCCCGAATCCACGGGTGCATTTTTAATCAGGAATTCATGGGGAAAAGATTGGGGCGAAAACGGGTATGGGTGGTTACCTTATGATTATGTGCTTAAATGGGATCTTGCATCTGACTGGTGGACAATTATTAAGCAGGAATATATTGATCTGCATATATTTGATTAAGAACCGGTTCCCGGGTTCAGCTCATTAAGCAGACTATCCCAGGTGATGTATGACCAGTCCGCTTCTGAGCTTGGGCTCAAACCATGTTGATTTTGGAGGCATTATATTACCTGTATCGGCTATATTTATAAGCTGCTGCATAGTAACCGGGTAGAGTGCAAAGGCAACTTTCATTTCTCCACTGTCAACCCTTTTTTTCAGTTCCCCCAGTCCGCGCACACCGCCTACAAAATCAATTCTCTTTGAATTTCTCAGATCTGTAATATTCAGAAGCGGAGCAAGTACCTGTGCGGATAAAATTGTAACATCCAGGCAGCCTATAGGATCATTATCATCATATGTCCCTTCTTTGCTGGTCAGGGCATACCACTTTCCATCAATGTACATCGAAAACTCATGCAAATGTAAAGGCCTGTATTCATTCTTGCCTTTTTCGACAATATGGAAGCTTTCTTTTAACTTATCTATAAAGCCGGACGCAGTATACACGTTCAGATCTTTTACAACACGGTTGTAGTCAATTATCTTGAGCTGGCTGGCTGGAAAATGAACTGCCATAAAATAGTTATACTCTTCTTTTCCAGTGTGATCCGGATTTTTCTGTCTGCGTTCCAGTGCTGTCTTTGTTGCAGCAGCTGTACGATGGTGGCCGTCAGCAACATATGTGCAGGGCACTTCATCTCTGAAAATCCCTTCTATGCATCCAATGATTTTACGATCACTGACAACCCAGAGGAAATGTTCTATACCGTCATCAGCAATAAAGTTATACTCCGGTTTATCCTTTGTCAAACCAGCAACAATGCTGTTAATCTCTTCATTATCATTATAGGCAAAAAATACGGGTTCTGCATGAAAATTATGATGTTTTATAATGTTTATCCTGTCAAGCTCCTTATCAGGCCTTGTCAGTTCATGCTTTTTGATTTTTTTGTTAATATAATCATCAATATGAGCACAGCCTAAAATACCATACTGGATCCTGTTTTGAAATTTCTGGGCATAAATATAAAAGCAGGGTGAAGGATCCTGTTTCAATATTCCATCCTCAATCAGTTTTTCAAGATTTTCTCTTCCTTTCTCATATACTTCATTTGAGTGCACATCGGTTTCAGGAGGCAGATCTATTTCAGGCTTAATAACATGCAAAAAAGAGTATGGATTATCTTTGGCCTCTTCCCGGGCTTCTTCCGTAGTTATAACATCATATGGCCTGGACGCCACCTGTTTTGCAAATTCCTTCTTAACCCTGTAACCTTTAAATGGAGCAATTAATGCCATTACTTATTCAGTTAACCTGGAATGTTTTATCCCCTTTTTTAATAAAATTCACAATTTGCCTTGCAGCAGCCAGTCCGGCATTTATATTGGCCTCAGAGGTCTGGGCTCCCATCTTCTTGGGAGTAGAAAAGTACCTGCCCTCGTAATTGCTGCTGATTTCATCTTTGCAGTCAGGGGCAACATCAGTAATATACCTGAAGTCATCCCTTTCCTTAAACATTTTCAGCAACGAATCTTCACAGATAATTTCCTTTCTTGCAGGATTAACAAGGGTCGCTCCCTTGGGCATCAGGGACATCAGATCAAAATCAATGGATTCTTTAGTCTCGCTATTTGCCGGGAGTGTAACCACAACATACTGGCATTTTTTATAAAGTTCCCTGACATCTTTTTCACAGGCAATTCCGTCTTTTTCGATAATTGACTTTTCAATATAGGGATCAGTAGCATGAACTTTCATTCCTATTCCTTTTGCTATGCCAGCTACCATTTTTGCAACATTGCCATAGGCGTGAAGACCCAGTGTCTTACCCCTCAGTTCTTTTCCTGATGTGCCGTTAAATCCGTTCCTGTTCAGATAAATCATCATGCCTACTGTCAGCTCGGCAACGGCATTTGAATTCTGTCCCGGGGTGTTCATAACAACAATATTCTTTGCTGAAGCAGCATTAAGGTCAACATTATCATAGCCGGCGCCTGCCCTGACGACAATTTTTAAATTTTTGGCCGAATCAATTACTTCCTTATCAATAATATCACTTCTTATGATTACTGCATCTGCATTTTCAACTGCTTTGATAAGCTGACTTTTTTCACTGTATTTTTCCAGTAATTGCATCTCAAAACCTGCTTCATTCAATATATCATTTATACCTTTTATTGCCACCGGCGCAAAAGGTTTTTCTGTAGCTATCAATACTTTGGTCATGGTTAAAATTTTATAAGTTATATAATTATTTTTTTGTCTCGAATTGCTTCATTACGTTTATTAATGCCGCAACACTTTCTTTAGGTAAAGCATTATATAATGAAGCCCTGAATCCACCAACAGATCTGTGTCCTTTGATACCTATCATTCCCTGTGACTTGGCAAATTCCAGAAATTCTCCTTCCAGCTCTTTATATTCCTCATTCATAACAAATGTGACATTCATTATAGAACGATCTTCCTTTTTTGTCACCGTTGATACAAATAGTTTGTTTCTGTCTATTTCGTCATATAACATGCCGGCCTTTTCCTTGTTCATTTTATGTATAACTTCCACACCGCCCAGGTTTTTAATCCATTTTAATGTCTGAAGGCACGTATAGACAGCGAGGCATGGAGGAGTGTTATATAATGAGCCATGCTCTATATGCGTATGGTAATTAAGCATAGTCGGAATTAAACGGTCAACCTTGCCCAGTACTTCTTCTTTAATTATTGTAAAGGCAACACCTGCGGGCCCCAGGTTTTTCTGAGCACCGCCATAAATAATGGCGTATTTGGATATGTCCACAGGTCTGCTTAAAATATCTGATGATGCATCTGCAACCAGAGGTACAGGAATATCGAGATCCTCTTTAATTTCAGTTCCGTAAATAGTATTGTTGGTTGTAATATGAAAATAGTCAGCATCTTCAGGAACTTTATAGTTTATTGGTATATAGTTATAATTTGAATCTTTAGAAGATGCAACAGTATCTACCTCTCCAAAGAATTTTGCTTCTTTGATAGCTTTTGAAGACCACGACCCGGTATCAAGATATGCCGCTTTCTTTTTAAGTAAATTATAGGGTACCATGCAGAATTGAAGACTTGCACCACCATGAAGAAACAGGACTGAATAACCAACAGGAATATTCAATAATTCCTTAAACAATGATTGTGCTGATTCAATTATTTCCAGAAATTCTTTACTTCTATGTGATATTTCCATTACCGACAATCCGGATCCATCGAGATTCAATATACTATTAGCAGTGTTTTTAACTGCAAAATCCGGTAATATAGCCGGCCCAGGGTTAAAATTATGTTTCTTCATTTAAATAAATTTTTATTTGTTAAACAATTAACAACTCAACAAGAGGCGTAAATTTAATAAAATAAATACAGTATAGATAAATATTGGAAAAAATATAATTTACATTTTTTCAACAAAAGATCATATGTATAAAAATATTTTGCCTTAATCTGTTAATTACTCTCAAGTTCTGTGAGTTTAACAAGATAATTATCTTTTAGAGCCGGGATAATATTTGTTTGATCCGGAGTATGGCAATATTCTATAACATCGTCAAGTTTATTTTTTTTCAGTCTGTGTCTTTGGGCAACTTTGTTAATATAGGACATCAGATCTTTTCTGGCAACATTCCATAAATCAATCGAAGCCAGGGTAGAATCACATATTGTATAAAAGTTGTTGCTCATCACAACTATTTCAGCCAGGGCTCCTGCAAACAATGTATCTTCAAGGTTAAACTTTGTTTTCCATCCGGCACATAAAATCAGCAAATCATGATTTTTATTGATAATATATTGTGCCAGGGAATTCAGGTTAAGATACGCACCTATAATCACCCTGAAGCTATTGCTCGCCATCATTATCGAATTAGTTCCGTTTGTGGTGCTGTAAACAATTTCTTTACCCCTGACCCTGTCAGTAGTGAAATTAAACGGCGAGTTACCAAAATCGGCAAAATCCCTGACAATTCCATCCCGTTCAGCGGCGACCATATATCCCATTTCTTTATATGCCCTGGCCTCTTCAAGTGTTGCTACGGGTATTATTTTTTCCGCACCATTCATAAATGCGGTGATAATTGCCGATGTAGCCCTTAATATATCAACAATAACAACTATGGCATCATTGTTATGAAATGCAGAATAAATGGCCGGTGAAAAGCATACTTCAACTTTTTTCCTTTTTTCCATGAACTGATTGCTAATTCGTAAAATTATTATCTATAACCTGTCTATGTTAAAGTTGTATAATAAATATTTAACAGCATTAATCAGGTTAAAATTATATTATTCTTTTCTGAATTAATATGTTAATTATTAATAATATTATTCAACTTTTATAAAAAGGCATGGTTACTATTTTAGCTTTCAGGGATTTGTTACGAACAGTAATATATACATCTCCTTCAGGTTTTGAGTATTCAGTTTTTACATAGCCCATGCCAATGCCTTTTTTCAGAAATGGTGACATTGTTCCTGATGTCACATTGCCTATTTTGTTTCTGTTGCTATCAGTTATTTCATAATCATGTCGCGGGATACCCTTATCTATCATTTCAAAGGCAACTAATTTTCTTTTTACACCTTTAACTTTTTGTTCAAACAATCTCTCTTTATCAATAAAATTTTTATAATCTGTAAATTTGGTGATCCATCCAAGTCCGGCTTCAATAGGTGAAGTAGTATCATCAATATCATTTCCGTAAAGGCAGTAGCACATTTCCAGTCTGAGCGTATCTCTTGCTGCCAGTCCGATTGGCTTTATATCGTATTCTTTTCCGGCATCAAAAATAGCATTCCAGATTGGTATTCCATCATCGTTATGAAAATACAATTCAAAACCTCCGGCACCCGTATAACCTGTTGCAGAAATAATGACGTTATCCATACCTGCAATTTCACCGGTGACAAATGAAAAACTCCTGATTTCCGACAGATTTATACCGGTTAATTTTTGCAGAACCTGTGCTGCCTGTGGCCCCTGGACTGCCAATTGCGAAATGCTGTCTGAAGAGTTTACTAGTTTTGCATTACAATAATTATTCCTATTTATCCATTGCCAGTCTTTTAAAATATTTGCAGCATTTACGACCAGTAAAAAATCGTCTTCCTGAAATTTGTATACTATTAAATCATCGACGATCCCTCCGTTACCGTTCGGGAAACACGAATACTGAGCCTTGCCGGATTTGAGCACTGCAATATCGTTAGATGTTATTTTTTGAAGCAAATTCACAGCTTCAGTTCCTTTTACGCTGATTTCACCCATATGCGACACATCAAATACTCCGACAGAGTTTCTTACCGCAAGATGCTCGTTCACAATACCGGAATACTCAACAGGCATTTCGTAACCGGCGAACTCAACCATCCGTGCACCTATTTCTTTATGAATTTTATTAAAAACCGTAGCTTTCATGAATTATTTACAGTAATATAATTAATATATATAGTCTTTAAACTTAATCTAAAAAACAGATTATGTAATAATTAAGTTTGCTAATTAATATCTTCCTGAATGATATCTTAGCCTGCTTTACTATTTACTAAGTACTTTAAACTCGACTCTTCTGTTTTGTGCCCTTCCTTCTTCTGTAGTATTGGGAGCAACAGGCTGGTCGAAAGCATATCCTTTATATTCCAGTCTGTTTTGTGTTATGCCTTTTTTAACAAGGTAGTCCACAACTGCTTTTGCCCTGTCTTCGGAAAGCTTTTTATTATACTTGTAAGTTCCTATGTTGTCTGTATGGCCGGATATTTCAATTCTAAGCGTTTCATTGTTCTGAAGGAGCTTGATAACATTATTCAGTTCAGCAAAAGATTCTGATTTAAGAGTAGATTTACCAAATTCAAAGAAAATGTTCTTCAGTATAACTTTAGCCCCGACTTCCACTCTTTCGAGCATAAAATTTCTTATTATAATTTCATCTGATGATTCTTTTGATAAATCTATTGCATCCAGGTAGAGCAGATAATTCTTGGCGATAATTTCCACACCATATGATTTCGGAGCCGGAATATTTAATTTATAGTTACCTGAGGCATCAGATATCGCGGTTGCAATAACCCTGCTGACATCAACATCAATTACTTCCAGTTTGGCGATTACAGGTTGCTGGTCTTCGGAATCAGTTATCATTCCTTTCATTATTAATGAAGTATCGACAGCAAGTTTTTCCGGTTCTTTAAAAAATATATTATCAGGTGGTTTCTGCAAACCTGCAATCAATTCACCTTCGTCACTCAGAATCATTTCCTTCTCGGCACCCAGATAGATAACTTTATAAATGTCTTTTCCTCCAATCCCGTTTTCACGAATTGTTGAATAATATGCTGTTTTTCCATCAGGAGCCGGAACAAAGAAGACATCGTCATCAGGAGTATTAATAGGGTAGCCGATATTTTCAGGTTTCGACCATAGTCCGGTTTCACTTTTTTTGGTACTGAAAATATCGTAACCTCCCATGGTATTATGTCCGTCTGAACTAAAAAAAAGTATGCTGTCATTGGCAGACAGACTAACAGCCACCTCGTCAAAGGCTGTATTGATCATTGAACCCATATTCTCAGGGTTCCCCCATTTACCATTATAGTCTTTCTTACAAACATATATATCCAGTCCGCCAAGAGATGTTTTTTTATTTGAGGATACAAAGTACATCGTCTTTTCATCAGATGAAAAGCATAGTGATGTTTCACGGTATCTGGAATTTATTTTACCCGGGAGGGGATGTGGTTTGGTCCATTTTCCGTTTTTAAAAACACTTTTAAATAAATCTCCGGAGTTCGATTTACCTTTATAAGAATACAATTCTTTATTATCTGCAGATAATCCGACAGCCGCATTATTTTCCTTGTTTTTATTTTTATTGATTTTCTTATCAAAGCGCTTTGCCGTTCCCCATTCGTTAATTTTTTTTTGAGAAACGTAGATATCTTCATAGAATTTATTATCCATAGGATTTCTACTGCTTTTTTCAGCCGCCATTCTACGTGATGTAAAAAACATTACCGACTCGTCTCTCGAAATTACCGGATTATAATCATCATATTCCGAATTGATATTTTTGCCGGGATTGCTTATGACAACTCTTGCAGGGTCACTTACAAGGTCCATCCCGTTTCTGCATTGTGTAATTAATTGATTAATCAGTCCGCTCTTTAAAACCAGAATCTTGGGAGGAAGATTGTTCCTGTATTCCGTATATTCCAGTATTGCATTATCAAAATCAAGTACCAGATGATATGCTCTTCCCAGCATGAATCTGATATCGGGGGTGACATTCGGTTTAATCTTATATGATTTTTTAAGATATTTAATTGATTCAAACTTATCATCAGAATATATGAAGCATACACCGATCATATAATTCAATTCAGCATTATTTGGATTGTACCTGTATGCTTTTAAATATTCCTTTCTTGCGTCCCGGTAGGTGCCCGGACCTTCATCAAAGTATTTATTTCCCTGCCTGACAGCTTTCCAGGCATCTTTAAATCCGGTATTAATTATTTTAAATTCACTCTTTTTAACTCTTACTCTTTGTTGTGCAAATAATGAGACACCACTTAACAGAAAAATTGCTAAAAACAGAAATATGGCTTTTACTTTCATGTGATAAAGTATTTGTTAAGTTATTGACATTTATATAGTATTTTTATTATACTATTACTCACACTCTTTCAGATAGTTAATTGCATCCTCAATACCAAGTTCACTGGCTGTTTTCCAGTCATTGCAAGCACCTTCCAAATCACCCAGCAGTTCCCTGGCAAGTCCCCTGTTCATATATCCAATACCATGTTTGGAATTTAACTCAATTACTTTATTATAGTATTCCACGGCTTTTTCATAATCACCCATTTTTGCAGCGACGTTGCCCAGGTTACATATTGCAGGATAGTAATCTTCCTTTAATGAAAGAGCGGTTTCAAAATCACTAATTGCTCCCTGCGTATCACCTAATATTAGTTTTGCTCCTCCGCGGTTATTATAGGCAATATAAAATGTTGAGTCAAGCTTAATGGCTGCTGTGTAGTCATTTATTGATCCCTGGAAATCCCCGACCTTCTTCTTTGCACTTCCCATGTTATTATATGCTATAACTAAATTCGGATTATAGTTTACCGCCAGCCTGAAATCATATATAGCACCCTGGTAATCATTAATCATTACTTTGGTTGTGCCCCTGTCGTGATATGCCTTTGCATAGTTGGGTTTTTTTTCAATAGTAAGTGAAAAATCAAATATTGCCCCGTCAAAATCTTTCTTTGTAAGTTTGACTAATCCTCTGTAATAATATACTTCTGCTTCCTGGTACCCATATTGTATTGCTTTGTCAAAATCAGAAATATCTGTATTGGCACTATCAAATATGAACATGACATATCCCCTGTTAAAATATGCCTCACCATAGCCAGGATTGATTTCAATAATTTTATTGAAATCTGTCAGTGCACCATACTCATCATTAAGTTCGAATTTTGCCTTTCCCCTCTGCAAGTATGCTTCAATAAATTTTGGATTCAATTGCAGGGCTTTATCAAAATCAGATACAGCAGCATAGTAGTCCTTATTTATAATTTTAGAAATACCCTCATTATATGCTTTTTCCGAATCCTTCCTTTTTTTGAAATTTATTAATCCGTCATCTATTTGTTGTGAAAATGAAATACTGTAAAATGCAATTAAACAGAAGGATAAAATGGCCGCATTTTTCATGTGTTTAGATTATGGTTAGTATACATAAGTAATATTTTTATTAAAAATAAAAAAATTAATTTATATTTATTGAGAATTTAATAAATTGAATGTATTATTTTTGTTAGCCAGGATTATAATCAGCTATGAAAGTTAACTTATCTTATCTCAAGGAGTGGTCAGGAGGGGACCAGGTTAAGATTCAGGAAATGATAGACATTTTCAGGAATCAGGTTGAAGAATTCGCGCGGGATATGGATGAATATTTAAATAAAAAAGACTACCTGGCATTAGGCAAGCTGGCCCATAAAGCTAAATCATCAATTTCAATTATGGGACTGGATGATTTGTCAAAGGATATGAAAATACTTGAAAATCTGGCTAAATCAGGAGAAGAAGCAGAGAAGTACCCGATACTGGTAGACAGATTTAAGAAAGAAACAAAGAAAGCTGTTGAAGAGCTGGATGAGGTTATACAAAATTTAGAATCATTTCTATAAATTGATAAGTTATGTTAAGAACTGAAAAAATTAATAATATAATAGTCGTAAAGTTTAACAAGATAGACAGATTTAATGCATTAATAAGTGAACCGGTAAAGGAAGATCTAAAGAGTTTTTTTAATAAGCCCGATACCAAGCTCATTCTTAATCTTGAAGGGATTAAATTTATCGACAGCTCAGGCTTTGGTGTATTCCTGTCAACATTAAAAACTGCAAATAACAATCACGGGCAGTTTAAAATTTGTAATATTTCTGAAGAGGTAATGGAGCTTTTCAGACTCCTTCAATTGCATAATGTGTTTGAATTATATAATAATCTTGAAGACTGCCTGAAGAGTTTTTCGTAGGCAAATCCTCCATAAAATATTATCCATATTTACTTCACTTCTGTTTCCTCGTTTTTAAATATCAAATTGCCATTATTTTCATCTATTCTGATTTTTTTCCCTTTATCGAGTTGTCCTTCCAGAATTTGCTTTGACAGTTCATTCAGTATTGTACGCTGAATAGTTCTTTTTATTGGCCTTGCTCCGTACTGCGGGTCATAACCTTGCTTTGATATAAGTTCGACAGCTCTTTTGGATATTGTTATATTAATATTTTTTTGGGCCATGGTTCTGGCAATATTGTCAAAGTTAAGTTCAACAATCTTTCTTATTTCATCTTTTGTCAGGGGCTTAAACATAACGACCTCGTCAATTCTGTTGAGGAACTCGGGGCGAATGGATTTTCTGAGTAATTCAAATACCTGGCTTCTGGTTTGTTCAAAAACCGCATCCCTGTTTTTATCATTCATATTTTGTATATTATCCTGAATGATATGAGAACCTATGTTTGAAGTCATGATAATTACGGTATTCTTGAAATTGACAATTCTCCCTTTATTGTCTGTAAGTCTGCCTTCATCGAGAACCTGCAGTAATATATTAAATACATCAGGATGGGCCTTTTCTATTTCATCAAGCAGCACTACAGAGTATGGCTTTCGTCTTACTGCTTCTGTTAACTGGCCTCCCTCATCATAACCTATGTATCCGGGAGGAGCTCCAATCAGCCGGGAAACCGAATGTCTTTCCTGGTATTCTGACATATCGATCCTTATTATCAGATTTTCATCATTAAATAATAATTCTGCCAGGGCCTTAGCCAGTTCAGTTTTGCCGACACCTGTAGTTCCAAGGAATAAAAAAGTGCCTGTTGGTCTTTTTATATCCTGCAGTCCTGCTCTGCTTCTTCTTATAGCGTCTGAAACGACAATTATCGCTTCATCCTGACCAATAACCCTTTTATGAAGCTCTTTTTCAAGATTTAATAACCTATCTTTTTCTTTTTGCAGCATTTTATACACAGGAATGCCTGTCCATTTTGACACTATTTCTGCTATGTCTTCTGTTGTAACTTCTTCTTTAATCAGAATGGTATCTGCCTGCATTTCCTTTAACCTGTTTTTTAATTTCTCTATATTATTCTCTGCTTCTTTTATTTTGCCATATCTTATTTCTGCTACCTTACCATAATTACCTTGTCTTTCTGCCTGTTCGGCTTCAAATTTAAGGTTTTCAATATTCGATTTATCCTGTTGAATATTATCTATTATTGATTTTTCTGCCTGCCATTTAGCCCTTAACCTGTTGCGTTCATCGTTTAGATTGGCAATTTCTTTGCTTAGCTTCTGGAAATTAGTATTGTCGCCTTCCCTTTTTATTGCCTCTCTTTCAATTTCCAGCTGTTTTATTCTACGTTCTATTTCATCTATTTCCTGGGGTAATGAGTTCATTTCCAGCCTGAGTTTGGAAGCGGCTTCATCAATCAGATCAATAGCTTTATCCGGCAGAAACCTGTCAGTAATATATCTGTGAGATAACTCGACAGCTGATATTATTGCTTCATCCTTAATCCTCACTTTATGATATGTTTCATATCTTTCTTTCAGTCCTCTTAATATTGATATTGCATTTAATACATCTGGTTCGTCGACCATCACAATCTGAAATCTTCTTTCAAGAGCCTTATCTTTTTCAAAGTATTTCTGGTACTCATTGAGGGTTGTTGCGCCTATGGCCCTGAGTTCACCCTTGGCAAGAGCCGGTTTTAAAATATTTGCTGCATCCATAGCACCCTCGGATTTGCCTGCTCCAACAAGCGTGTGAATTTCGTCAATAAACAAAACTACTTCGCCATTCGAGGCAATTACTTCCTTAACAACTGCCTTTAATCTCTCTTCAAACTCGCCCTTATATTTTGCCCCTGCTATTAATGCTCCCATATCCAGTGAATAAATTTGCTTGCTTTTAAGATTCTCAGGTACATCGCCCGATACTATTCTGTGGGCTAAGCCTTCTGCTATGGCAGTTTTACCTACTCCCGGTTCACCAATCAGAACCGGATTATTTTTTGTCCTCCTTGAAAGAATCTGCAGTATTCTTCTTATTTCATCATCCCTGCCAATTACCGGATCAAGTTTACCATTTCTGGCCATTTCATTTAAGTTTATTGCAAACCTGTTTAATGAATTATAAGTGTCTTCGGCAGTCTGACTGTCAACTTTGCTTCCCTTTCTTAATTCATTGATCGCCAGTTTAAGTTCTTTTTCAGTTATTCCATGATCTTTCATCAATTGAGAAATTTCGTCACCGGAAGCTAAAATACCCAGGAGAATATGTTCTACAGAAATAAATTGATCTCCGAATTCTTTGGCATAATTCATGGCTTTTTGAAATGATTTGTTTGCAGAAGCTGAAAAGTATTGTTCACCGCCCGATACTTTAGGATAAGATTCAATAGTTTTATTTAATACCTGCTCAAAACCGCGAAGGCTTACTCCCAGCTTATTCAGCAGGAATGATGTAATATTCTCACTTTGACTTATTATGCCTTTTAAAATATGGCCGTTTTCAACTGCCTGGTTATTATATCCCTGGGCAATTACAAATGCCTGTTGTAAGGCTTCCTGCGATTTTATAGTATAATTGTTAAAGTTCATTTTCTAATTCTCCCTGGTTAAACAAAAAGTAATATTGCCAATAAAGACGCAGTGATATACAATCAAATTTATATCCAAAACATTTAAAACATAGTTTTATGCCAATATGTCCTGATAGCATTTGTAATAAGACAAAATGACTTATTTTTCGTTACAGTGAGATTCAGAATTTATTCATTAGGGATATATAAATTTTATTAAGATGATAACTAATTATTTAATAAATTAATGTTAAATTGAAGTTTAAATGAACGCTTTTTTTAAAATTGATGATTTACCGTAACCTAAACCGGTGAATTACGTAATAAATTGAAGTTTGTGGGACTTGAGCGACTTCCAGCAAATGGAAGCAGCATGATTTAAACGGGACTAAAATTAATTAAACCTCTAACTCATAGCTAATGAGTGAACAGATACTTAAGGCTTTAATGGAATTATTTGCAATAATTGCAAGGCCTGAAAGTTATGCAAGCGATAGAAGAACTGTGGTAAGCTCATTCCTGAAAAGACAGCTGAACCAGGAACTTGTTAAGGATTACCTTGAGGTATTTGACGAATACTATTCAAAACACCAGACACTGCATATAGAAAGAGGAGCAAAGCGTATTGGCCCTGATTCTGTTAAAATTCTGCGAATCTGCGATCAAATAAACAAGGAATTAGCACAGAAACAAAAGGTAATTGTGCTGGTCAGGCTGTTTGAATTTGTCAATTCCGATAATGATGAAATTACTAAACAGGAGTTTGAATTTATTAAAGCAGTAGCAGAGAGTTTTTATATGCAGGATACGGAATATGCCAGAATTAAGGAATTCACGATTAATCCTTTTGATACAATACCCAACAGCAGCAAGATCTTAATTATTGACAATAATTTTAAGCACACCGGCCAGAAGAATAAACACATTTACTCCGAATTTCTTGAGGGCCAGCTTAGGATCCTGCATGTGGACACTGCAAATATGTACCTGATGAGATATATTGGTGAGAATGAAATGTATCTTAATGGCCAGTTATTGCAGGAAGATAAGGTCCTTGTTTTATATACCGGCTCCTCAATAAGGAATCATCATATAAAACCCATTTATTTCAGTGATATTGTAAGTGCATTTGATGATGAAAGACGGAAATCCAAAATAGTCTTTGAAATTAAAAATATAAGTTATCAGTTTAGAAATGGTAAATACGGGTTGCATAAACTCAGCTTCACAGAGGAATCGGGAAAACTTGTAGGTATAATGGGAGCAAGCGGGGCCGGCAAATCAACTCTTCTTAATGTTTTAAATGGGTCGGCACAACCAACAACCGGTAAAATATTGATAAACGGCAAGAATATTCATAATGAAAAAAACAAAGTAGAAGGATTGATCGGGCATGTTTCGCAGGATGATTTACTGATAGAGGAACTGACTGTCTACCAGAATTTATACTACAACGCAAAATTATGTTTTGACAACTATACCGAGAAAGAAATTCGAAATGCTGTCAATAAAGTATTGCAAAACCTGGGATTGTATGAAATAAAAAATTTTCAGGTTGGAACACCTCTGAATAAAAAGATTAGCGGGGGGCAGAGGAAACGTTTAAATATCGCCCTTGAGCTGATTCGTGAACCTGCAGTACTTTTTCTTGATGAACCTACGTCGGGTTTGTCATCCAGGGATTCGGAAAACATAATGGACTTATTGAAGGATCTTACTTTAAAAGGCAAGCTTGTTTTTGTCGTTATTCATCAGCCCTCCTCGGATATATTCAAGATGCTTGATCAACTGCTCATACTTGACACAGGCGGGTACCTCATTTATAACGGAGATCCCATTGATTCAATAATATATTTTAAGTCGCGCGTACATCATGCGAACTGGTCTGAAAGTGAATGTCATGAATGCGGTAATGTTAATCCCGAGCAGGTTTTTAATATCGTTGAGTCACTGGTAATAGACGAATATGGCAAACAAACCGAGACAAGGAAGATATCGCCCAGAGAATGGAATAAGTATTATATGGATTATTTCCAGGATAAGGACCGTGAAATATCTGTGCCCAAAGAATTACCATCAATCTCTTTTAAGATTCCCAATAAGTTAAAGCAATGCTTTGTTTTTGCTACCCGTGATGTACTTTCAAAACTGGCGAATACCCAATACCTGATAATCACTTTCCTTGAGGCTCCATTGTTGGCATTCCTTCTTTCATTTATTATAAAATACTGGGATGTAAGCGAAACCAACGAACTGGGATACACTTTTATTGGAAACAGTAATTTACCGGTTTATATATTCATGTCTGTCATAGTTGCAATTTTTATGGGATTGACCCTTTCTGCTGAAGAGATTATTAAAGACAGGAAAATTTTAAAAAGAGAAGCATTTCTTAACTTAAGCTGGTCGAGTTACCTGTTTTCCAAAGCATCGGTAATGTTCATAATCTCAGCAATACAGGCAATGACTTTTATAATAATAGGGAACAGTATAATGGAAGTAAAAGGCATGTATTTTCAATACTGGCTGGTTTTATTCAGTGCCTGGGCATCTTCAAATATCATGGGATTGCTGATATCTGACAGTTTTAAAACTGTTGTTACTATATATATTCTTATTCCATTTCTGGTAATACCTCAAATTATATTAAGCGGTATTATTGTAAAGTATGAAAAACTAAACCCCTCAATTTCTTCCCCGGGCAGAATACCGGTTTATGGTGAAATGATGACAGCACGGTGGGGCTTTGAAGCTTTGTCTGTATACCAGTTTATGGAAAATAATTATGACAGGCAGTTCTATGATTTTAATAAAATTATGAGTATAGCCGAGTTTAAGAAAAACTACTGGGTGCAAAATTTGTTGCGCAAAGTCGATTATCTTGAGAAACATTATGATGATCAAGCAAATTACGAGAAGATACAAAGCCATCTTCTGTTATTAAGGAATGAAATAAATAAGGAACTGGAGAAAAATAAAGTTGTAAAGTTTGCTGCCAAAGATAGCCTGTATTATGATAAGTTGTCAATTTCAGTATTAAATCAGGCAAGA
>CAZOLY010000054.1:8009-18941 GCA_964580815.1 uncultured Bacteroidales bacterium | reverse complement strand
AAAAGATTTTTACTTAGCCTTGTTTTTCCTTTATTCTTTCTTATTCTGCTATGGGCCGTTAAGATTATCGAGATTATCGATGACCTGGACCTGATTTATTATGGCATCTATCCACGTAATGTCAGCGGACTGATAGGTATTTTAACCTCTCCCCTGATACATGGTAATGAGAATCTTAATCATATAATTGACAATTCAATACCTCTGTTCTTCCTTTCTCTTGCAGTATTCTATTTTTATAATAAGGTCGCATACAGGGTTTTTTTCCTGATTTATTTTTGTACAGGAATAGCAGTCTGGATTTTTGCCCGATCTGCATACCATATAGGAGCAAGCGGGTTGATTTATGGACTGGGCTCATTTTTATTTTTTAGCGGAGTAATAAGACAAAGTATTAATTTGCTTGCAATATCTTTGCTGGTGGTTTTTCTTTACGGAAGTATGGTATGGGGCATCTTCCCCTATAATGCCAGTATATCATGGGAAGCACATTTCTTTGGAGCTGTGACCGGATTTATACTTTCATTTATATACAGGAATGAAGGGCCGCCGGTTAAGAGGCCGGAGTGGGAGGAAGAAGACGAAAAGGAAGAAGAAAATGAAGAGGATGATATGACTGATAGTGATGAATATTGACAAATATTTTTATGTGTCTTTTTAAACAAGTTACCAATTTCTATTATTTTTGAATATGTAAAATAAATATTGAATTTATAAACGTGTAGTATGATGAAACTTATAAATGGTATTATTCTGGCACTTTTTTTATCACAACAGTTGTTATCCCAGCCAGTATTTGAAACCAAGAATAAAGAAGTCATTATTAAACAAAAAGTGGAATCCCAGACAAACTGGGATTACAATTTCATTAAAAACAAACCCTCACAAAAAGGCAATCTGACTTCCTATACAAAATATAATGAAAGAGGCGATATTGTAGAGTTCGTAACATATAAATTAAAAGATACTCTTACTTATGAAACATATGAATATAACCAGCAGGGTAACAGGACTGATTATACTAAACATAAGGGTGGAAGAAAAAATATTTCCTACCAGAAAATTTCCAGATTTGATGATAAGGGTAACTTAATTTCAGAGAATGGATTTGATGGTACCGAGAAGTTTAAAAATACTTACCTCTACAACGACCAGGGTAAACTTGCAGAAATTAACTATTATATAGAAAATACATTAAGTGAAAAAAGAGTTTTTAAATATGATGGCAATACGACTGAGGTTACCGTACTTAATTCAGCGAATATTATTACATCCTATATGTCTTTAAATTACGACACTAAAGGGAATATACTTGAAGAGACGATTTATGATGCAGACAGGAATCCTTTGGAGAACAGGATATTTGTATATAATAATGAATCAAAGGTTATCAGCGAAGTAAAATACAGGCTGGGTGACTTTTATTATAAGTTAACTTATTTATATGATTCCAGCGGAGAGCTTATTAATATTGATGAAGAAAACCTCGAAAACAACAGGTATATTAAAAAGAATTTCAAATATAACGATAAAGGCTACCTTATAGAGATGAACTGGAGAAGAAAACCGGATGAAGAATTCAATACCAGAAATTACGCTTATAATGAGAGGGGATTATGTACACAGGTTCTTACTTACTATCCAAGTACAAAATTTAAGGTACTTACTAAATATGAATATGAGTTTTATTGATAATCTACTCGTACCTTAAGGCCCGGACAGGATTCCCGGAGGCTGCTTTATACGATTGCCAGCTCACCGTAATTATTGCAATAAGACAGACTATTATTAATGGCAATACCAGAATCCACCAGTCGATATCTATTCTGTAAGCATAATTATTCAGCCAGTTTTGAAGCAGAAAATAAGATAAGGGTACTGCAATGATTGAAGAAACAGCAATTATAATGATTACATCCTTTAGCAGCAAGGTTAGAATCCTGAAAACCGTAGCCCCGTTTGTTTTACGTATTCCTATTTCCTTTGTTCTTATCTGGTAGGTTATCCCCGGCACAGGTAAGGTTATTATTATTGAATCCTGGTTAATCCCTCTTTATATAAATACTCTCAACAACGGTTCGTGCGTAATTAAGAGATATCATATTAATATCATTTTCGACACCGAAGAGGAGCTTGAAATACCTGGTTCCTGCAGGGGCGACTACATCAATATACTCACCGATAAGCCATGCACCGGCATCATCAGCAGTGGATACAACCGTTGTGATCCCTTTGCATTTTGTACGGTCATCGCTACCGTCACTATGCTTATAGGCTATATTAAAATCACAGGCCCACAGTGTTACTTCTTTGGGGAAAGTGGCCCTTACCTCCAGTACAATTCCCTTAGCGTTTTCAGCGTTTTCCCATGTCTGGGCATAACCATTGACTCCGGTAACTTCAGTTACAACTTCTGTCGCCAAAACTTCAAAACTTATATTCTGTGCATCCAGATTGAGATAAAGCATACTTAATATGACAGTAAGCACCAGAGATGAAAGTACGATTCTTATACTATTCCCGGACAATTTATTTTTCTTCATAATCAGTTTATTTTTAAGGTTTGTATTAGCATACCACAAACCTAAGAAAAAGAACTTTTATTAGCAAAAAATATTTCCCGCGGATGAAAAGAATTTTGTTTGTTCAGCTGATACTTTCGATATATGCCGGAAGCAGAAAATATTGTATATTCTAATGAACATAGTAAGTATCATGATGAAGATCGAAGCCGATATATGAATTATAACAAATAATCAATTCGGCATATGTATGAGATTCATTTAATTCTTAATCCCTGCAATATACTGTTAGTGTGAAATTTATTAAATACTCCTCAGGTACTGTGAAATTATTTGTTTTTTAATATAATTAGTTTATCGCTTATTACTACTCCGTCAAATTCTAATACAAAGTAATATAACCCGCTGTATATATTATTAATCTCATTAATATCCAGCAAATATCTGTAAATGTTCATCCCATTTATAAGTTTGTAATCACTAAAAACAATCTTTCCTGAAGAATCAACAAGTTTAAAATATACCAGTCCGTCAACCGGGATTTTAACTTCAAAAATAATTTCAACAATGTCACTACAGGGATTAGGATAAATTGATTTTATATTTAACAGTTTATTATCTTCTTTTACTTTGTTTGCTGTTTCAAAAAGCATTCCTGTCGAATATCCCATATCATCTTCCTCTCCTCCCTGGAAGATTGTGAACGGACTAATTACACCGTAATTTACACTTAAATTCAGTGAGGGTTCAATTGTAAATAGAATTATTATTGAATAATTTTTAATGAAATTTCAGGAAGGAGGCTGGTAATTTTATCAGCCTCTTTTTTTATGAGTTTTTAAAGATATTAATTGAAGAGGCTTTTCTAAATCGGTATTTATAAGAATAAATAATTTATATGCCTGTTTAAATATTTTAGTCCTTTAAAGTTAATATTTTTACATGGAAATTATAAAACAAGGACAAATGCTTGAAACAATACTAAAACACCGGTCAATCAGAAAATATAAAAGCATTCCTGTTGATGACGAGGTGCTGGAACAAATATTAAGAGCAGGAACAAGGGCATCAACAACCGGGAATATGCAGGTTTACAGTATGGTTATCACTAAGGACAAAGACATAAAAAAACAACTGTGGGAAGCACATTTCAAGCAGGACATGGTATTGCAGGCTCCTGTGCATATTACGTTTTGTGCCGATTTTAACAGGTTCAAAAAGTGGTGCCGCCAGCGTAAAGCAAATCCCGGATATGATAATTTCCTTTCTTTTTTTACAGCTGCCATAGATGCCTTGCTGGTTTCACAGAACGTTGCCCTTGCGGCCGAAGAACATAACCTGGGGATTTGCTACCTGGGAACAGCAACATATATGGCGGATAAAATCATTGAAATACTTAATCTGCCTTTGGGAGTGGTACCGGTGGCTGCAATTGTTATGGGTCATCCTGCCGAGCAGCCCGGACTGACAGACCGCCTGCCCCTGGAAAGTGTTGTTCACAACGAAAAGTACAGCGATTATTCACCTTCAGATATTGATAATATTTACAGGGAGAAAGAAAGCTCTGCACTTACTGTCCAGTTGCTGAAAGAAAACAATAAGGAGACACTTGCCCAGGTGTTTACCGATAACCGCTATA
The DNA here is from genome assembly GCA_964580815.1 of uncultured Bacteroidales bacterium. Classification (GTDB taxonomy): domain Bacteria; phylum Bacteroidota; class Bacteroidia; order Bacteroidales; family UBA10428. The sequence continues at coordinate 14,780 of CAZOLY010000054.1, read as the reverse complement.
CCAAAAAAGACAATGTATATTTTTCCCAGCAGTTTCTTAAAGTGCTTGTGAAGCAAGGATTTATGTACAATGAGTGGTAATTTGCATGCTCATCTTACTTCAAACTCAACTCCCAGTTTACCGGCAATTTCTTTCAGATCCTGTACAATGGCAGGCAGCACATTTATGCCTTCCCTCCTTATCCTTTCTTCATTTTTTCTTTCGGGATCGCCCGGTATCATTACTTTAGGCTTCCCGGGAGCACTTTTGGCATTTCTGAATGTTTCAATCCATAAATCCATTTTAGCTTTAAAGTCATCAGCTTCCTGAAAAGCATCAATTCGCATGGCACCAAAGAAGTGCCCTGTCCCTTCACCCACCTTTTGATCCAGAACCGGCAGATAGGCAACAGATGGCGGAACAAAGGGCCCGAAATTAGCATTTGACAAAACAGCAGAGAATATATCAACCACGGCGCTCATGCAATAGCCTTTATGACTTCCGTGTTCATAATCACCTCCAAGGGTAAGCATTGAACCTCCCCGCTTGAGTATTGACGGGTCATCGGACGGATTACCATTGATATTCTGCACATAGCCATGCAGCGTCTTTTCCCCCTTCTTTTCAGCAACAGCAAGCTTACCCCTGGCAATGGGTGTAGTTGAAAAGTCGGCAACAAAAGGAGGCTGGTTTTTTGCAGGTATGGCAACAGCCAAAGGATTTGTACCCAGCAGGCGGCTCACTGAAAATGTAGGTGCAACAAGGGGATTGGCATTTGTCATTGTAATGCCAATCATATCGTAATCAAGGGCCATCATAGCATAGTATCCTGCAATACCGAAATGATTTGAGTTTCTTGTCGACACCCAGCCCGTACCTGCATTTTTAGCCATTTTAATTGCTGCCTCCATAGACCTTGTGGCCGCTACCATGCCTATTGCCCTGTCACCATCAACAACCGCTGTACTGGAGGTTTTATAACTAATCTTAATATCCGGACTGGTATTAATACGTCCGGCTTCCCACAGCTGGAAATAATCTTTTATTCTTATCATTCCATGTGATGGTAATCCCCGCAACTCAGCAGCGAGAAAAACCTTTGAGACCGCTGATGCTTGATCTTCGCAACAACCCATTTTCCTGAATATATTCCTGGTAAATTCAAACAAATATTCGTAAGTATACATTTTAAAAATTTTTAGTTAACGCGGTAAATATAACAACATAGCTGCATAAATGTAACTTACGTAAAAGAAAAAATATTAAAAGATATTTAAAAGGGATAACTTGCTAAATATCAGCGAATAATTTTTTACTTTGCATTAAATTATGTAATTGATCTTTTATATTTGTTACAGGTAACCAATAAAAAATAGTATATAACATGTCAAAAACCACCGATACAGGTAAATCATCAGGTACATCAGGCATATCAGGCACATCGGGCATAGCTTATTCTGACCTCGGGCTTATAAAGAAAATTATGAAAAGAAATCCGACCGATGTTGAATTAAAAATAATTAAAAGATTATTATATGAGGAACCTGAAATTATATACTGTCAGAACAGACTTGCTAAACTTGTTGAATATAAGACCCCTGTTTTAAAAAGCATAAATAATGATTCGGCTGCATTACTGGTAAATAAGAAACATGCATGTGTAATAAACATTATTTCGAATCATGGCACTGAGAACAAGGACATGGGAGAAGGGGACTCAACAATGGCAAGGTCGGTACGGGATATTATTAAAACAGGAGCCAGGCCCGTAGCCCATGCTTATTCGCTTAAGTATAAGCCTTCAGTTTCTGATGATCCGGTAAATAATATATGTGGTTATGCCAGTAATACAGGTATACCGGTCATCAAAAGTAACATATGCTTTAATAATGATTCAGCCCGTAATGCTTTTTTAAGAATCATGACCCTGGGTATTATTAATAAGGACAGTCTTCTCACTTTGACACAGGCTAATGTCGGGCAGCCCCTGTTCCTTCTCGGATATGCCGGTCCGCGCAGTACAGATGGGAAGGGCATATTATCCATAATTAAGGAAAAATATCTGAATAGTAAAGACATACCTGCAGAGGTTAGAAATATTCCTGACAAATTATTGATTGAAGGAGTCATTGAATTATTTAATAATAAAATTATTACAGGAGCCTCGTGCGTGGCAAAAAGCGGAATTATAGGAGCGGCAGTTAACCTGATGCATTCTCATAACCTGGGAACAAGGCTGGATCTTGATAAATTGGCGGATGTTCCTGTAAAAGATGCCGGGTATAAAATACTGACCGGGAATATTCCGGGGACATTATTAATATGTGTTGACAAGACTAAAATAAGCCAGGCAAAAAATATTTTAAAGAAATGGTTCCTCGACTTTTGCATAATAGGGGAGACAATAAAACAGAATAATATACAGTGTTTTCTTAACAATAAGCCATTTGCTGATATTCCCCTTAAATTATTATTAAATGAAAGACCGGCACACGGGCGCGAAAATAAAAAAAACGGTGACAGTGAATATAGCATTGCTGACCTGTCAACTGACGATATCGCTGAACCTGAAAACCATAAAGAAATTATTTCAGAACTGATAAAACAACCTATAATTTTTGCCAAGTCAGTTTTCTCAGATCAGTTTGAATTTATGAAGGGATCAATTAACATGAATACAAGTTTCCCTTCAGATTCAGGCATTGTGCGACTCAAAGCTTTGAACAGATCATTGACTGCGGTTATTAATGCAAACTCCCAGTATTTGTCTGCAGATATAAAAACAGGTATTATTATCATGATAGTAAAAGCAATAAGAGATACAATCTGCAGCGGCAGCGAGCCCATGGCAATGAGCTTAGCCCTGGACATCAGAAGGTCAGATAATCAGACTTTTAAGGAACAATTTGAACTTATTTATGATGGATTAGAGGAAGCGATCAGGCAATTTAAAATACCCCTGGCCAGTTTTTCGATAAGCTATGATTCGGGGAAAAAGAGTAATGATTATACTGAAAATATTGCATTAATGCCGGCAATAGGAATAACGGGGGAATTAAAAAGTGCTAAAAATCACAAAGCTATAGCTTTCAGGGACAAGGGGCATATGATTTACCTGATAGGCAGATCAGTAAATGATTTTTCCTCCTCTGAATATATTAAAGTTGTACACGGAATTGACCGGTCACCTGCACCTTTAATTGATATTGGTTTTGAAAGCAGGCTCCACAACACTGTCAAAGGATTAATTAAAGACCACCTGATTATATCGGCTCATAATATCTCCGAAGGAGGATTATTTTTTGCGTTACTTGAATCTGCAATGATTGAGGGGTACGGATTTGATATTACTTCTCCTGCCGAGGTGAGGCTTGACAGCTTTTTGTATAGCGAATCACAGGGGCGTATAATTGTAACGGTATCACCTATCCGGGAGACTGAATTTATTGATTTTATGCTTCAGCAGGATTTTCCTTTTTCAGCTCTTGGCCATATTACAAAAGAAGAATTAAGAATAGATGATATTTCATATGGTTCAATTAATCAGTATAAAGACATATATAACCTGTATTTAAAGAGTTATCTTCATTAATAATTTTATCTGACTGAATAAAAATATTGGAATGTTCAAAATAATATACTATTTTCAAGGCATTCACGTTTTAGTACATGTATTAATGATACAAAAATTTGCCTTGAGATATATTTTGGTTTTCATATTTATTGCGTGTTCCTTTACTTCAATAGCCCAGAGGCCCAAAGTACAAAATGACCCTACGCATGATGACAAGCCTTTGCATTTCGGGTTCTCACTGGGATTTAACGCAATGGATTTTAGTATTAAGCATTCGCAGGATGCCCTTAATTATTCCGTTGTAGCTGAAGTGGCTAAACTGCAGCCCGGATTTCATGTTCATGCATTATCAAATCTGAGGCTTGGTGAAAACTTTGATCTTAGATTCCTGCCTGGAATATCCTTTGGAGGAGAAAGGCATATAGAGTACCGTGATCTGCTTGTCCAGGATCAGGCAGATAGTAAGACTATTGATCCTGATGATGTACCTGTAAAAATTGAATCAAACTTCCTCGAGTTTCCGCTGCTTTTAAAATACAAATCAGTCAGGTTGAACAATTTCAGACCATATCTGATAGGTGGTATAAATACCAGGATTGACCTTGCTGGTGCAAAACTTGACTGGGGCAAAAAGGAAGAAGATCCCAAAAAGAAGAATATAGTATTATTAAAATTACTCGACGGTTATTATGAAATAGGATTTGGAATGGATTTTTATCTGCAGTACTTCAAGTTTGCCATTGAACTGAAATCCTCCTGGGGTGTCAGGAATATTCTAAAAACTGAAAATAAAAAGGGTGAGAGGCCTTATCCTGATATTGAAATATACACAAATGTCATTGATAAAATGTATTCCAGGATGGTTTTAATATCATTTCATTTTGAATAATAGGTACTATTTTATCTCCTCCTGAACTCAGAACATATAACAGCAGCGGCAGCAGCAACATTCAGCGATTCGACACCGATGCTATCCCGGTTGTATTTTGGTATAAATAACCTGGATTTGATATATGGCAAGTATCTTTCTGAAATGCCTTTTGATTCATTTCCCAGCACGATGAATGCTTTTTTTTCTAAATTCTTATTATAAACGGATTCTCCTCTAAGGAACGTTCCGTAAATAGTAAATTCTGCAATTGATGAATACTCTCCCAGTAACTCCTTTAAATCAACATAATATATGTTGACCCTTATTATTGAGCCCATTGTTGCCTGAACAACCTTAGGATTATAGCAGTCTGCGCACTCACAGGAGCAGAAGATATTCCTGATTCCAAACCAGTCAGCTATTCTTATAATGTTTCCCAGATTCCCGGGATCCTGGACCGTATCAAGGACAAGTGACAGGCTGGAAATAATGTCATTTTTATTTATAATATGTCCAGGCATACGCAGCACAGCGATCACTTTACCCGGGGTTTTTAAAGAACTTATTTTATTTAATTCATAATCGCTTACACGGCAGACGTCCTCGCGATGATGTATATCTTCTTTAAGATTATCTTTAAACCACTGTTCTGTTGCTAATATTTGTTTTAACAGCGGATATTTTAACTGTATCAGTTCTTTAATAATTTTTTCTCCTTCAACTATATATTCTTTATGTCTGTCACGATTTTTTTTTAATCCGAGGGATCTTAGATGTTTAATATTATTTTTAGTCAGCATTCTTATGAAATTATTGAATACTTATATGATATGGATCCTTGCAAAGAAAACCACATTTTGTGAATAAAAAAGTTATATTTGCGCGAATGTAATAATTTAATAATTAAATGTATTAAAGAGTGTTGGAAAAGACATGGAAAAAGGGCGCCATAGTTTTTATTATATTCTGATTATTCTTTTTTTAATTATAACATCCTGCTCCTCGACCAGATATGTACCTGAGGGCGAATACCTGTTAACCAGGAACAAGATAAATATTGAGGGTAAGCTGGTGGAAAAGGATGAAATAAAAAGTTATTTGAAACAGCGCCCCAATAAAAAAATACTGGGTGTAAGGTTTCATCTTTTTCTTTACAATTTATCAAATATCAAAAAAGATAAGTGGCCTCACGGATGGTTAAGAAAGATAGGCGAAAAGCCGGTGATATGGGATCAGTATCTTACAAAGGCAACATATTCACAATTTATACAATATCTTGAGAATAAAGGTTTTTACCACGCTAATGTTGAAGATACGGTTAAGTTTAAAAAGCGTCATGCCGTGGTTACTTATAATATCATTCCCAACGAGCCTTATTATATTAACAAAATCAATATTGACATCTTAGATACGAACATTTATTCAATAGTTATTAATGATACAGCTAATTCTCTGTTAAAGAGAGGAATGCTTTTTGACAAAGAAGTTTTACAAATGGAACGGGTAAGAATTGAAAATCTATTAAGACGAAATGGCTATTATAAATTCTCGAAAGAATATTATTATTTCGAAGCCCAGCCTGTAAACAGGACTAATTTTGTCGATATAACAATGAAGATAAAAAAATATGAAGTAATGGAGAGGGGCCAGAAAATAGATTATTTGCCCCATAATAAATATAAAATAAACAATGTTTATGTATTTCCGAATTATAAATCGGGATCTGCTTCTGCCCAGAAAAGTCAGGATTTGGTGAAATATGATACTATTCCCTTTAATAAGATAAACTACGTATTTAATGAAGATCCCCATATTAAGCCATCTATAATAAATGCTTCAATTTTTGTGCTGCCCGGACAGTATTATAACCAGAATAATGTAAACAAAACATATAACAGGCTGTCATACCTGGGGCTCTTCAAGTTTATTAATATAGGTTTCAGAGAACTTAAAAACACTACTGATGATCCTGCAAATGATTATCTGCTTAATTGTAATATTGAACTAACAAAGAGAAAAGTCCAGTCATACCAGTTTGAAATTGTCGGGACAAACTCTTCAGGTGATTTTGGTGCCAGGGGCAACTTGCTATATAATAACTGGAATTTATTCAGGGGAGCTGAGGTATTCAATCTGAAACTCACAGGAGCCTATGAAGCAATACGGGGAACTGTGGCATTGGGATTATCTCATACATTAGAGCTTGGTACCGAGTTCAAGGTTGAATTCCCAAAGTTTATACTGCCAATAAAAACCGAGCGATTTATAAAAAGATATGCCCCTAAAACTTCTATATCCTTATCATATAACTACCAGGCACGTCCTGATTATATCCGTACAATTGCCA
>CAZOLY010000054.1:0-7999 GCA_964580815.1 uncultured Bacteroidales bacterium | reverse complement strand
TGCCACTGCATCGTTTGGCTATAACTGGAGAAGCAGTGATAATATCAAGTATTATGTATATCCCCTGGAGATTAATTTTGTTCAGCTGCCAATAGTGGATTCGGCTTTCAGTGAATCAATAGCTGGCTCATACCTGCTATTCAGCTATGAAGATCACTTTGTCGGCGGTGGCAGGATTGGCTTTGAATATAACAATCAAAAAATAGGAAAAAGCAAGAATTTCATATTTTTAAAGGTAAATGTTGAATCGGCAGGTAATATACTGCATGAATACAGCAAAAGAGCGGGAGCAGAAAGAGATTCTGTCAGCAGAAGTTACAAAGTATTTAATGTTCCCTATTCTCAGTATTTAAAAACAGATATTGATTTCCGTTATTATAATTTTATCAACCCGTTAAATAGCATTGTATACCGAATTTTTATAGGATGTGCCTATCCTTATGGGAATTCGAGTGCCCTGCCCTTTGAAAAGAAGTATTTTTCTGGGGGGCCTAACAGTATCAGAGCATGGCGCACAAGGGAGCTGGGGCCGGGGTCATATCTGGATACATCAAAATCAAAAATTCCGAATACTATGGCCGATATTAAACTGGAAGCCAATATAGAATACAGGTTCAAGCTATTCTGGAAAGTGGAGGGAGCATTGTTCCTTGACATGGGGAATATATGGGCAATAAATCCCGGTGATGAAAGGCCCAATTCTTTGTTTGATTTTAGTAAATTTTATAAAGAAATAGCTGTGGGAACGGGTTTTGGAACACGGTTTGATTTTTCTTTTTTTATAATAAGACTTGATTTCGGATTCAAACTCAGAGATCCTTCTTTTTCACAAAACAAGTGGATTGTGGATAGCGATTTTTTTAATTCCGACGAATATATTAACAGGAAGGATAACAACGATTATAAAATATTTAATTTTCAGTTTGGAATAGGATATCCGTTCTAGTTTTTTTTCATTGAGTAAATTATATAATAGCTTTGATAGGTATAACAGCATAATTTTATAAATTTACTTTTTATTTTTATAAGCAAAATTGTAAAACAGAAAAACATAAAAAATGAAAGTATCAGAAAAAATTAAGCCGGGAGTTGTAACCGGCAATGATGTTCAGTTGTTATTTAAGATAGCAAAAGATAATGAATTCGCATTGCCAGCAGTAAATGCAGTAAGTACCGGCTCGGTAAATGCTGTACTTGAAGCCGCTATGGTGGTTAATTCTCCGGTTATTATCCAGTTTTCTCACGGGGGGTCGATATTTTATGCAGGTAAAGGAATGCCTGATAATAACCGGGCTGCCATAATAGGAGCTGTATCAGGTGCAAAACACATACATCATATAGCTGAACTATACGGTGTTCCTGTTATTGTACATACCGATCATGCAGCCAAAAAGCTGTTGCCCTGGATTGACGGTTTACTGGACCATGGCGAAAAGCATTATAAACGTTACGGTAAACCTTTATACAGCTCACATATGCTTGATCTTTCCGTGGAGCCGATTAAAGAGAACATAAGTATATGTAAAAAATACCTTGAAAGGATGAGCAGGATTGGCATGACCCTTGAAATTGAGCTTGGGGTGACAGGGGGAGAAGAAGACGGTGTTGATCATTCCGGTATTGATAATTCAAGATTATATACACAACCCCAGGATGTAGCTTTTGCATATGAGGAATTAGGCAAAGTTAGCGACAGGTTTACTATTGCCGCCTCATTTGGCAATGTTCACGGTGTATATAAACCCGGCAACGTGAAGCTTACGCCGGTGATATTAAATAATTCACAAAAGTATATTGAAAAGAAATTTAATACAGGGAAGAAACCGGTGCACTTTGTTTTTCATGGGGGCTCGGGATCAAGCAGGGAAGAAATAAGAGAAGCCATAAGTTACGGAGTGATAAAGATGAATATTGATACGGATACGCAATGGGCTTTCTGGAATGGTGTAAGAATGTATGAGGCTGCAAACCATGATTATCTTCAGAGCCAGATTGGAAATCCTGAAGGAAGTGATAAGCCGAACAAGAAAAAGTATGACCCGAGGGCATGGCTGCGTGAAGGGGAAAAAGCAATAATTGAAAGATTAAAAATAGCTTTTGAGGATTTGAACTGCCTGAATAGAAATTAACATCTCAATAGCTTACTCCTCAACCCTCTGAAGCATATCTTTGGAGGGTTTTTATTTTGTTCAATTGATTTTTTCTATAAATTGTCTGATTTTAGATAATTTCTAAATTTTAAAGTATGTCTGCAACAGATCTTTCAAACAGGGGTATTTTCGGAAGTAAATTTGGTATCATAGCCGCTGCCTCAGGATCAGCCATAGGTCTTGGCAATATATGGAGATTTCCTTATATGGCAGGGAAGAACGGCGGTGCTGCATTCCTCCTCATTTATATAATTTTTGTGCTGGCAATAGGAATACCCGTTATGCTTTCCGAATTTGTCATAGGAAGGAGTACACAAAGGAATCCATATGATGCATTTAAAAAATTAAAACCGGGCAGCCGCTGGTATATTATTGGAATAATGGGAATCTTAGCTGCTTTTATGATTCTGGCTTTCTATGGAACCGTGGCGGGATGGACCCTTGAGTACCTATACCAGTCGGCAATTAACGGGTTTAAAGGGAAAACAGCAGGTGAGATAAACCAGATGTTCGTTACCTTTAATGCTCAGACATTAAGACCCGTGTTGTGGCAAATAATATTTATGGTGCTCACAGCTTCAATAGTATTGGGCGGGGTGGAAAAGGGTATAGAAAAATATACAAAAATCCTTATGCCCTTACTGATAATAATTATTATCATCCTGGATATAAGGGCTATAACATTACCTAATGCAAAGGAAGGAATTGCTTTTCTTTTTAAACCTGATTTTACCAAAATCACTCCAAGGGTTGCTATTGATGCTCTTGGACAGGCATTTTTTTCACTTAGCATTGGCATGGGGACATTAATTACCTATGGATCGTACATCCATAAAAAGGACAAACTGGCTAACTCTGCCGTTATAGTGTCTATTGCAGATACGGCAGTTGCAATACTGGCAGGAATTGCTATATTCCCTATTGTATTTAGCTTCGGATTAAAGCCTACTGAAGGAGTGGGACTTGTATTTAAAACACTGCCGAACATTTTCCAGCAGATGAGCGGAGGAACAATATTTGCAATGCTGTTTTTTATACTACTGACAGTGGCTGCCCTGACATCATCAATTTCTGTACTTGAGGTAATTGTTGCCTTCTTTATTGAAAGATTAAAAATGAAACGTATCAATGCGACAATATTTGCCACTATCTCCGTCGCATACATAGGAAGCCTATGTGCAATGTCGGAAGGGGGATTTTCGGGCTTCAGGCTGTTTAATATGAATTTCTTTGATCTGCTCGACGCCACTGCAGCAAAAATATTGCTACCCCTCGGCGGCTGTTTTATTGCACTTTTTGTCGGATGGTTTTATGGAAAGGGGAAAACATGGAGAGAAATATCAAACAGGGGGAAGCTCAGGGTAGGCTATCTTAATGTCTTCATGTTTCTTATTAAATACATAGCACCTATAGCAATAGCCCTTGTTTTTCTGAATGGTCTGGGATTAATTAAAATAGCAGTTGATTTTTTTAAAAATCTGGGATTAATAAAAATGCTTATGTCTTTATGAGTGGTTTGGGATTAATTAAGTTTTAGCTTATGTTTGATGTTTATTATACAAGGTGTTTAACTAAAACTTAAGTGTTGTTATTGTTGATATAAATGTCATTCAAGCCTTTTGCCATTAGAAAAATCCTTTGTGTTATTATACTGGTTTCACTTGCGAATCCTTTATTTGGCAGCCAGTCCCATTATAACGTTGCAGATAAAATTAATAATGCATTTGAACCCGCAGTAAAGTTTCTGAATAACATACTATTCTGGGATCCATTGTCAGCACTGGGAATAGATGTCGGTGCTGAAGTACCTTTTATAGTCATATGGTTGATCTTTGGTGGCATCTTTTTTAGTGTAAGGATGAAGTTTATAAATTTCAGGGGGATGGTTCATGCTGTTAATCTCACTTTAGGGAAATATGATAATCCGGCCAGTAAGGGAGAAGTGTCTCATTTTCAAGCATTAACAACTGCCCTGTCAGCAACGGTGGGCCTGGGTAATATTGCAGGTGTGGCTATTGCTATATCCGTCGGAGGTCCGGGTGCCACACTATGGATGATTATGGCAGGATTATTCGGGATGACCCTTAAGTTCTCTGAATGTACACTCGGACTTAAATACAGAAAAATTAATGAAAAGGGTGAAGTATCGGGCGGACCAATGTATTATCTCGATTTTGCATTAAGAAAAAGAAAATTGAAAGTACTGGGTAAATCATTAGCTGTATTATTTGCATTACTTATTGTTGGTGCTTCATTCGGAGGAGGCAATATGCTGCAGGCCAACCAGGCATTTTCCCAGCTTGCTTATATTATACCCGGACTCAAAGATTACGGGTTCATAACAGGCCTTTTACTGGCATTTCTGGTCGGATTGGTAATAATAGGAGGTCTTAAGAATATAGCCCGTGTTACGGAAAAGATAGTTCCCTTTATGGCATTCATCTATATAGGGGCAGCAATGGTAATAATAATTCTTAATATTTCTGAAATAGGTAATGTTTTAAAATTGATTTTCTTTACGGCATTTAAACCCGGAGCACTGAAAGGAGGTTTTATAGGAGTTCTTATTATGGGATTCAGACGGGGTTCCTTCTCTAATGAAGCAGGTATTGGCTCTGCATCAATTGCCCATTCGGCAGCAAGAACAAACGAGCCGGTAAGTGAGGGGTTTGTGGCATTACTTGAACCGTTTATTGATACCGTGGTAATTTGTACCATGACTGCCATGGTTTTGTTATTTACCGGATTTTATAATAATCCCCAGGGCCTTGAAGGTGCCCCTCTTACTGCTGCAGCCTTTGGAAGCGTGATATCGTGGTTCCCCTATATTTTACTGGTAGCCGTTTTCCTTTTTGCATTCTCAACCATGATTTCCTGGTCTTACTACGGACTGAAAGGATTTGATTATTTGTTTGGAGATTTTATCTTCAGGATTTTTAAGACCAGGCATGTATCCAAAACCTTTTATCAGTTGTTTTTTCTGTTTTGTATAGTCATCGGTGCATCGTCACAACTGGACAATGTGCTAAAATTCTCAGACATGATGATACTTGCCCCTGCATTTCCCAATATCATCGGATTGTATATTCTTGTTCCCGAATTAAAAAGGGACCTTGATTTATACATTAAGAAAATAAAATCAGGAATAATTAAAAAATTTAAATAGCCTTTTAAATAAAAGAAGATTCGTGGCGTTATGCTGAATAACTTTTTGAAAAACTATTTTACTTTTTCGCGAAGGGAAAGAAACAGTATTATAATTCTCCTGGCTATTGTACTGTTATTAATAATAGCCAATTTAATGTTGCCCCTGCTCATTAATAACCAGGAATACAATTATAAGGAGTATGAGAGTGAACTTCTTGATTTTGAAAGATCAATTGAATCCCATAACAGCAAAAAGTTAAATACTGTAAATACAAATAAACAGGAGAATAAGGATGATATACATCAACTTTTCAGGTTTAATCCGAATACAGTTAATGAAAATGAACTGGCTAAACTGGGATTTAGCAAATTTGTAATTCGTAATTTTATAAAATACAGAACTAATGGCGGATTTTTTTACAGGAAAGAAGACCTGCTGAAAATATACGGGATGGACACATCCTTTTATAACAGTCTCGTTTCCTGCATATGTTTTGAAAGGGACGGGTTACAGGAATTGCCTGAAGAAAAAAATAATAATTATAATGCAATTGATGATCATGAATTAATAAATATAAACATGGCAGATACAAGTTTGTTAACTGAGTCTTTGGGCCTGGAAAAAAAGTTGTCAGAGAGAACCATCAAATACAGGAATTTGCTGGGCGGGTATTCAGATAAAAATCAATTTAATGAGATATATGGGATTACAGAAGCACAATACGGCTTGCTGGCAGCAAATGTATTTATTGATACCACTTTAATAAGAAAAATAAATATAAATCAGGTAAATAAACAAATCCTGGCTAAACATCCATATTTAAATAATTATTATGCAAAAGCTATTACAGAGTACAAAGAATATGCAGGTGAAATAAAGAAGATTAATGAACTGTCAGTCAATAACATACTTCCTGAAAGAATTTATTTGCGGATCAGACCTTATTTATCGGTTAATTAAAATTTATTTTATATATTCTGATGTATTTTAGCAATTTTTTGGCTAAATTTATTAGAAAATTAATCAGCTTTTGTGCAATTTAAATTTTGTCTGTTTTAAGATTTTGAAATTAGAATCCTGTTATCCTGTATTTTTTATTTGTTAAGATAAATTTGGTAGAAATCTTTTTATGTAATAAATTTGCGGCTCATTTAAAAATACTGTTTATGATTGTAGTTCCTATAAAAGAAGGTGAAAACATAGAAAGAGCATTAAAAAAGTTCAAAAGGAAATTTGAAAAGACTGGCATAGTAAAGCAGCTACGTGCACGGCAAGCATTTAAAAAGCCTTCGGAAAGAAAACGCGATGTTGTAAAGCGTGCAATCTATATTCAAAAATTGCAGCAGGAAGAAGAATAGCCTTATACGAATAACAGGAATAACTCAAAATCTTTTTTTAAGCATCGGATGGAATTTAGAGAAGTATATCCAATGATGTATGAATCATAAAGAATCATTTCTGAAGTATTTACAGTACGAAAAACGATATTCTCCTCACACAATAAGATCTTACCTGGATGATATAGAACAGTTTATGTCTTTCTCTGATTTTAATGATAAAAACTTTAAACCGGGTAATGTTGATCATAAGAAAATCAGGAGCTGGATTGTCGATTTGGTTAATAACAATATATCTATTCGTTCGGTCAGAAGGAAAATATCCACATTAAAGTCATTTTATAAATATTTATTAAGGGAGGGCCATGTCAGTTACAATCCGGTCGAAAAGATCTTAACACCCAAGGCAGATAATAAACTGCCGGCGTTTATCAATAAAAAACATATGGATATATTGCTCGATGACATTGATTTTGGAAGTGATTTTAATGGTATAAGGAACAAATTAATCATTGAGATGTTTTATAACACGGGAATCAGGGTAAGTGAGCTTATAAATCTGAAAATAAACAGCATAAATATTGACGAGCTTAAATTGAAGGTCACAGGCAAAAGAAACAAGGAAAGAATTATACCGTTTACCAGTGTCTTCAGAGACTCCTTGCAGAAATATCTGGATATAAGGCTGGAGAAGTACAGGTCTGGCGGCGATAATTTTCTTTTTCTGACAGAGAAGAGCAATAAAATGTATCCAAAGCTTGTCTACAGGATAGTAAACAAATATCTGAACTTAATTACGACTATTGAAAAAAAGAGTCCCCATGTTCTTCGTCACACTTTTGCAACACACATGCTGAATGCAGGGGCAGATTTAAATGCCATAAAAGAATTGCTCGGACACAGTAATCTGGCAGCTACGGAAATATATACTCATAATACTTTTGAAAGATTAAAAACAATATACAAACAAGCTCATCCAAGGGCATAATACAAGGAGGAACGCAAAATGAATATTAAGATCAATTCTGTTAAATTTGCTGCGAACAAAAAGCTGGAAGACTTTGTTCATACTAAAGTAAAAAAGTTAATTCAGTACTATGATGATATTATCAGTGCAGAAGTATTCCTGAAAATTGAAAACAATCAGAATCTTAATAATAAAGTTGCAGAAATTAAACTTGAAATACCTGGTAATGATTTATTTGCAAAAAAACAAAGTAAATCATTTGAAGAATCAACCGATAATGCAGTTAATGCTCTTAAACGTCAGATAACTAAACATAAAAATAAACTCAGAAGACTATAATACAACCTTCTAAAAAATAAATTAAATATTTTGGGTTATAAGCAAAATATTTATACAT